>NZ_CAXTAZ010000037.1:0-47922 GCF_964242715.1 uncultured Enterovirga sp. | reverse complement strand
CAATCGCGACGGGACGATCCTGGAACGCAGATCTCCTCGCCTCCCGCATCGCTGGCACGGATGCGCTCGCCGCCCGCGAGGACCTCACCGAGCGGTCGGTCCGGATGACGGTTTCGCTCGCGAATCTCTCGCCGGCCATCGTCCGTGCCATCCTCGACGGCCGGCTGCCACGCGGCATCGGCATCGCCCGCTTGGCTGAGCTTCCAGCTTCCTGGGCCGAACAGCATCGAGAACTCGGGCTGTAGCATCGCGTCCGGTTCGCGCGCTGGACCGAGTCCGGGAACGCGCTCTTACGCCCATATCTGAGCTTCGCTGGCCAGAGGTGCTTGTCGATCCGAGCGCATCGCCTTCACATCCGCGGAAACGAGGATGCGAGCATCAGAGACACGGCCGCTTATCGGGCCGGATTGGTCGTCTGAGACGGGCAGAGACCGGTAGGAGAGCTACGAGCCCGAGCTAAGTTACGGATACTGCGGAGAAACTCCGGACCGCCACAAGCTAGCGAGTTTAGGTAGACTGTGTGGTGGAGCCAAGCGGGATCGAACCGCTGACCTCGTGAATGCCATTCACGCGCTCTCCCAACTGAGCTATGGCCCCGACCTCTGTGCGGCGTTGGGTCCGCACCGGCCGCCGCAGCGGCGAGGGGCCTCTATAGAGAGGCTGGCTTGCGGGTTCAAGCCTTACTCGAAGCGAAGAAGCTCCCGACGCCACATGCGATGACCGGCGAGGCCGGTGAATCCGAACCGGGCCGGATCGTCAGCTTTCCTCGTCGTCCTCGATGTCGCTGTCGACGAGACCGACGACGTCGCCGCCCTCGCCCTCTTCCTCCTCTTCCAAGAAGGTGTCGTCCGCCGCGCCCTCTTCGCCGAGGACGGTCTCGTCCTCCACGACGCCGGCGGTTTCCTCCTCAGCAGCGCCGACTTCTTCGAGGGAGACGGTCTCCGGTCCGGCAGGAGCCACCGCCTCGTCGTCCTCGACCGGAGCCCTGGACGCACGGGACGCACCCCGCGCCGGAGGCTGCGGTTCGAAACTCGCCCGGGAGAGCGCTTCGCCCGTATAGGGCGATACGATCGGATCCTGGTTGAGGTCGTAGAATTTGCGCCCCGTCGTCGGGCAAACGCGTTTTGTGCCGAGCTCTGGTCTGGCCACGGGGAAACCTTGGAATCGGGATGAGAGAGGCGGCCCGTTAGGCGGCCCCCTGGTTCATGTCAAATCGGCGATGCGGGGCTCCGGTGCAACCCCCGGGCCGCACCGGAGCCCCGTTTTCGCGCGATCGCGGTCGCCGGCTTGCCCCGCTCCGAGTGCTTCGCCATGCTCGCCGGCGCGGCGGAGCGGGACGATGAGCAGAGCGAAACGGCGGTCCTTCGAATCGGGACACCGGCCGAAATTCCTCGTCGTGGCGGATGGCACGACCGAGAGCGGACGCGCCATCCATTTCGCGGCCCGGCGCTCCGCCCGGACCGGGGCCAGCATGATCGTGCTCGGCGTCGTCACGCCGCCCGAGGGCTTCGAGTGGCTCGGCGTCGGCGACGCGATCCGGGCCGAGGCCGAGGAGGAGGTCGAGACGCTGCTCGACCAGGCGACGGCGACGGCCAAGGCCGCGGCCGGCGTCGACCCCGAACGCGCCGTGCGGGAGGGCGATCGGCCCGAGGCGATCCTCGCCCTCATCGAGGAGGATCAGGACATTTCGTTTCTGGTCCTTGCGGCCGCGACCGACAGCTCCGGCCCCGGCCCCCTGGTCGCGAACATCGCCGGCAAAGGCTCCTCCACCTTTCCGATCCCGATCGTGATCGTGCCGGGGAATCTCGCCGACGAGGAGATCGACGCCCTCGCCGGCTGACCACCGGGCGCTTGGATTCGGGTGCACGGGCGCACACATCAAGCGTGAGCCGTGCTATGGGCGGGCAACGCCGCTGCACAGCCCGCGACCAGAGGGTCCATCATGTTCATCCAGACCGAAGCGACGCCGAATCCGGCGACCCTGAAATTTCTCCCCGGCCGCGTCGTGCTGCCGACCGGGACTTTCGACGCGTCGAATGCGGAAGCCGCAGCGGGCTCGCCTCTCGCTTCCCGCCTCATCGCACTGCCCGAGGTGACGGGCGTGTTCCTCGGCTACGACTTCGTCACCGTAACCAAGCGCGACGGCGAGTGGCAGCAGCTGAAGCCCGCGATCCTGGGCGAGATCATGGAGCATTTCCTGTCCGGCGCGCCCGTGCTGGTCGAGGGCGGCGCGCAGCCGACCACCGACGCCGAGGAATTCTTCGATCCGGCCGACAGCGAGACGGTGACGACGATCAAGGACCTGCTCGAGACGCGCGTCCGCCCGGCCGTCGCCGGCGACGGCGGCGACATCACTTTCCGGGGTTTTCGGGACGGCGTCGTCTATCTCAACATGAAGGGCTCGTGCTCAGGCTGCCCGTCCTCGACGGCGACCCTGAAATACGGCATCCAGAACCTGCTCCGGCATTTCGTCCCCGACGTGCGGGAAGTCGAAGCAGTCTGAGCGGACGGACGATGCGGGTTCTGGCGATCGATACGGCGCTCGGTCAGTGCGGGGCCTGCATTCTCGAGACGGACGATCCTGAACCGCTGAGCGCCGAATCGCTCGCCATGGAGCGCGGCCACGCGGAAGCGCTTCTGCCTCTTATCGATCGGGTCGTTTCGCGGGTCGAGGGATCCTTCTCCTCCCTCGACCTCGTGGCCGTGACCATCGGACCCGGCAGTTTCACGGGATTGCGGGTCGGGATCGCGGCTGCGCGGGCCATCGGTCTCGCGGTGCCCTGCCCCGTCGTCGGCGTGACCACGCTTTCGGCCCTGATGGCGCCCATCCTCGAGGACGCGCCCCGTCGGCTCGTCGTCGCCGCCATCGATGCCCGCGGCGGCCGCGTCTATGCCCAAGCCATCGCCGCCTCGGGCCGACTGATCATCCCGCCCTCCGTCCTAACGATCCGGGAGGTCGTGCGCTCGCTCGGCTCCGGCCCCGTGATCGTGGTCGGATCGGGCGCGGCCGCGATCGTGACCGACGCGGTCGCCGTCGGGGTCGATGCCCGGGTCCATCCGGCGCTACCCGTGCCGGATCTTGCCTGGGTCGCGAGGCTCGGGGCGGTGGCGGATCCTGACGAGGCTCTGCCGCGTCCGCTCTACCTCGTCTCGCCCGACGCCCGCCCGCAGGACGGGGCGCGGCTTCCGCTTCAGTGAACTGGTTCAAGCGCTTCGGCGCGGCGCGCGGCGCCCTCCGAATCGGGCCGGTTTCGGACCATGCCGAGCGCCTGGCCGAAATTCACGCGGGCGCTTTCGCGAGGCCTTGGGGGGCGGACGAGTTCGAGACCTTCCTGGCCGACCGAGCCATCCGGATCGACGGCCTGTTCGTCGGGCGGGCCCGCCTGCCGGCCGGTTTCGCGGTGTCCCGGCTCGTGCTGGACGAGGCCGAGATCCTGAGCGTCGCCCTCGCCCGCCCATTCCGGGGCCATGGCCATTCCCGCACGCTCCTCGCCTATCATCTCCAGGCGCTTGCCCATGCCGGAATCGCCCGGGTCCATCTCGAGGTCGAGGAGGGCAACCTGCCCGCACTCGCCCTCTATCGCCGGCTCGGCTTCCGCCAGAGCGGGGTCAGGCCGGGCTATTACGCGCGGCCGGACGGGACGCGAGCCTCGGCCATGTCGATGACCAAGATCGTGTCGGGGCCGGCACTCGGGCCGTCTCCGTGAGGCTGCCCGGGATCGCTTGGCGCCTCGTCGTCCTGGGCCTCGTCTTCCTGGCGGTCGTTCCCCTGCAATATGCCGGCACCCGCTGGAACTGGCGCCTGGCCGGGCGGCTCCCGATCGCGTTTCACCGGCTCTTCCTGCGGCTGTTCAGCGTTCGGGTCACGGTTCTTGGCGCCCCGCCTTCCGCCGCGACGCCTTCGCTCGTGCTGGCCAACCACGTCTCCTGGCTCGACATCTCGGTGATTTCGAGCCTCGTCCCGCTCTCCTTCATTGCCAAGCAGGAGATCGCCGGCTGGCCCCTCGTCGGAGCGCTCGCCCGGCTGCAGCGCTGCGTCTTCCTCGACCGGGGTCGCAAGGCCGCGACCGCCGAGGTCAACGCGGTCGTCGCGCGCCGCCTTGCCGCCGGGGACCATATCGTCCTGTTTCCGGAAGGAACGACCGGCGACGGCCTTCGCCTGCTTCCGTTCCGGTCCTCGCTCGTCGGCGCTGCCCGAGCCGCCCTCTCCGAGCCGAGCCTCGACACGATCCGGCTCCAGCCGCTCGCCATCGTCTATACGGCCCGGAACGGGCTGCCGGTCACGCGGCGCGAGATGCCGGACATCGCCTGGTATGGCGACATGGAGCTCGCGCCCCACCTCTCCGCCTTCGTCCGCCATGGCCCGCTCGACGTGGTGGTGGTCTGGGGCGACCCGATCCTCTTCGACGCCGCGACCGACCGGAAGCGGGCGAGCGCCGAGGCGGAGAACGCCGTCCGGTCCGCCCTCCGGCAGGTCCGCACCGGCTCGCCGCTCGTTCCCATGCGTGCGGTCGGCAGCTATTCTCTTGAGGCCGGGGCTGGCGTAGAGATGAAGCGGATCGAGACCATCGGGACCAGGCAACGCCGCGCGTGAAAACCGTCTTCGTGAAATCCTATGGCTGCCAGATGAACGTCTACGACGCGGCCCGCATGGCCGACGTCATGGCCGGCGAGGGCTACGGGGAGGCGGCGAGCGTGGAGGAGGCGGATCTCGTCATCCTGAACACCTGCCACATCCGGGAGAAGGCCTCCGACAAGGTCTATTCCGAGCTGGGGCGCCTGCGCGTCCTCAAGGCCGAGCGTCGCGCCGAGGGCCGCTCGGCCGAGATCGTGGTCGCGGGTTGCATCGCCCAGGCCGAGGGCCGCGAGATCATCCGGCGCCAGCCGGCGGTGGATGCCGTCGTGGGCCCGCAGAGCTATCATCGCCTGCCCGCTCTCCTGGCCGAAGCCCGGCGCACCGGGTCGGCGGTCGACACCGATTTCCCGGCCGAGGGCAAGTTCGGCGCGCTGCCGCCCGTCTCCGCCGCGCGCCGGCGCGGCGTCTCCGCCTTCCTGACGGTTCAGGAAGGCTGCGACAAATTCTGCACCTTCTGCGTCGTCCCCTATACCCGAGGGGCGGAAATCTCACGCCCGGTCGCGGCGATCCTCGACGAGGCGAAGCGTCTGCTGGACGCCGGCATCCGCGAGATCACGTTGATCGGCCAGAACGTGAATGCCTATCACGGGCTGGACGAGGCGGGCCGGCCCGCGACGCTCGCCCGGCTCTTGGAGCGCCTGGCCGGCTTCCCCGGCCTCGCGCGGCTCCGCTACACGACGAGCCACCCGAACGACATGAGCGACGACCTCATCGCGGCCCATCGCGAGCTGCCGGTGCTGATGCCGTTCCTGCACCTGCCCGTCCAGGCCGGGTCCGACCGGGTTCTGGCCGCGATGAACCGCCGCCACACGGCGGACCATTACCGCCGCATCGTCGACCGGATCCGGGCGGTCCGGCCCGACATCGCGCTATCCTCCGACTTCATCGTCGGCTTCCCGGGCGAGACCGAGGACGAGTTCGAGGCGACGCTCCGGCTCGCGGCCGAGATCGGCTTCGCCTCGGCCTATGCGTTCAAATACTCGCCCCGGCCCGGCACGCCGGCAGAGGAGCGTGCCGGCCAGGTGCCCGAGGTCGTGAAAGCCGAGCGCCTCGCCCGCCTCCAGGCCGTGCTCGACGCCGACCGGAAGCGTCTCGACCGCGAGACCGTGGGCCGGCAGGTCGAGATGATGATCGAGAAGCCCGGCCGTCATCCGGGCCAGCTGGCCGGGAAGTCGCCCCAGCTCCAGGCCATCCAGGTCCAGGGGCTGGAGGCCGAGATCGGCGATGTGGTGCCGGTTCTCGTCACCGCGACGGGCCCGAACAGCCTGTTCGCGATTCCGGCGGTCGCGGGACGAGGCGAGGCCGTCCTGGCCGGCCTCACGGCGGCCGCGTGAGGCGAACCACCATGCGTCCCGGCGGAAACCTGCCTGTGCGCGATGCGCGCGGATTCGAGACGATCGTCCCGTCCGCGCTCGATGTGCCGGCGGGCCTTGCGCCGGCCGGTATCGGCGAGGTCGCGGAGATCACGCTCACCTTCGACGACAATTCCGCGGCCGGGCTCGTCTTCGGCCATTACGACCAGAATCTCGCCCACATCGAGCGGCGGCTCGGCGTGCTCCTCAACGCGCTCGGCAACCGCGTCGTCGTGAAAGGGCCGCCGGACCTCGCGGCCCGGGCGCGCCGGATCCTGGAAAACCTCTACGAGCGGGTCCGCAAGGAGGGCGCGCTCACGCTCGGCGACGTGGACGGAGTCATCCAGGAGAGCGCGCTCCAGGGCAGCCTGTTCCCGCAAGCCGAAGCGCCGCCCAGCACGGATCGGAGCCGCTTCGAGCAGATCGCGACTCGCAAGCGCGGGCCGGTCCGGGCCCGCAACGCCGCCCAGGACGCCTATCTCCGGGCCCTGCGCGAGAACGAACTCGTCTTCGCCGACGGACCGGCCGGGACCGGCAAGACCTGGCTGGCGGTCGGCTATGCCGTGTCGCTGCTGGAGGCCGGGCAGGCCGAGCGCCTCATCCTGTCTCGGCCCGCGGTCGAGGCGGGCGAGCGGCTCGGCTTCCTGCCGGGCGACATGCGCGACAAGGTCGATCCTTATCTCCGGCCGATCTACGACGCGCTCTACGATTTCATGGAGGCCCGTCATGTCGAGCGCGGGCTCCAGACCGGCATGATCGAGGTCGCGCCCCTCGCCTTCATGCGCGGCCGGACGCTCACCAATGCCGTGGTTCTTCTCGACGAGGCCCAGAACACCACTTCGATGCAGATGAAGATGTTCCTGACCCGCCTCGGCGAAGGCTCTCGCATGATCATCAATGGCGACCCGAGCCAGATCGACCTTCCGGCGGGGCAGCGCTCCGGCCTGATCGAGGCGGTCCGCATCCTCGAGGGGGTCGAGGGCGTAGGACGCGTCAAGTTCCGCGACGTCGACGTCGTCCGGCACGACCTCGTGCGCCGCATCGTCACCGCCTACGAGAGCGCGAGCCGGACGGATCCGGGACCCCCGCGGCCGTGATCGCGCTCGAGGTCGAGATCGAGGCCGAGAGCTGGAACGTGCTGAGCGACGTCGAGGCGCTGTGCAGCCGTGCCGCGACGGCGGCGCTGGCGGCGCTGCCGGACGGACGCTCCGGGGACGATCTCGCGGCGACGCTCCTCCTCGCCGACGACGCGGCCGTCCGCGAGCTGAACCGGGCCTGGCGCGACCAGGACAAGCCGACCAACGTCCTGTCCTTCCCGGCGCCGCCGCTGCCCGGTTCGCCGCGTCACCTCGGCGACATCGCCCTCGCCTACGAGACCGTGGCCCGCGAGGCGGAGGCGGACGGGAAGTCGGTCGCCGACCACGCCTCGCATCTCGTCGTGCACGGCCTTCTCCATCTCCTCGGCCACGATCACGGCAATGACCGCGAGGCCGAGATCATGGAGGGGATCGAGATCGCGGCGCTGGCCCGGCTCGGCATTCCGGACCCGTATCGCTCCGGTGCGGCCGTCGAAGATCGGCGCGCGGCACCATGAGCGACGATCGCGGCGAGCAGCGCCCGAACGAGATCGAAGTCCCCCGCGAGGGATGGCTCGAGCGCCTGATCGGACGCTTCGGCCACCGGCCCCGCGAATCCATGCGGGACGACCTCCAGGAGGTCCTGTCGGACGCGACCGAGGCCGCCGACCTCTCGCCGCGCGAGCGGCTCATGCTGAAGAACGTGCTCGGCTTCCATCGTATCCGGGTGAGCGACGTGATGGTGCCGCGGGCCGACATCATCGCGGTCTCGTCCGACATGACGCTGGGCGAGGTGCTGCAGATCTTCCGCACGGCCGGCCATTCCCGCCTTCCTGCCTATGGCGAGACGCTCGACGAGCCGCTCGGCATGGTCCACATCAGGGACTTCGTCGACCATCTCGCCAAGGCCGGCGTCGCGCAGCCTCCGCCCGAGACGGTCGGCCCCGAGCCGCCCCCGGCCGAGCTCTCCGTGGACCTCTCCGTGACGCTCGCCAGCGCCGACATGCTGCGCCCGGTCCTCTTCGTGCCGCGCTCGATGCCGGCGATCGACCTTCTCGGCCGCATGCAGGTGCAGCACACGCATATGGCGCTCGTCATCGACGAATATGGCGGGACCGATGGCCTTGTCTCGATCGAGGACCTTGTCGAGACGGTGGTCGGCGATATCGAGGACGAGCACGACGAGGTCGAGCATATGATCGTCGTCGAGGAGGCCGGCACCTTGCTGGCCGATGCCCGGGCCGGGCTCGACGAGGTCTCCGAGGCGCTCGGGGGCGAACTCGGCGTCGCGGCCGAACACGAGGGCGTGGATACGCTGGGCGGCTTCATCGTCGCCCGGATCGGCCGCGTCCCGGCCCGGGGCGAACTCATCGCCGGCCCGGACGGGCTCGAATTCGAGGTGCTGGACGCCGATCCGCGCCGCCTGAAGCGGGTGCGCATCCACCGCCGCTCGGCCGCGACCGAACCCGCTGCGACGACCGCAGGCGAGCCCGGCCCGGCCACGCGTCCGGACAACGGCCCTGCCGGAGACCGGGACCTGCGCAGCTGATGCGGGCCATCGCCGACCGCATCATCCTGCTCGCAGGATGGCGCCGCGCGCTCGTCGCCACCCTGGCCGGCGCCGTCGGCGCCCTGTCGATGCCGCCTCTCGGCATCTGGCCCGCCTTGGCGATCTCCCTGACGGCTGCCGTCTGGCTCCTCGACGGGTCGGCCGCCGGCAACTCGGCCGGCAGGGCCGCGACCCTCCGGCGCGCCGCGATCGTCGGCTGGTTCTGGGGGTTCGGCTATTTCGTGGCCGGGCTCTGGTGGATCGGTGCGGCCTTCCTGGTCGAGGCCGACGTCTTCGCCTGGCTGCTGCCGGCAGGGGTCCTCGGCCTCCCGGCGGTCCTCGCCTTGTTTCCTGCGTTCGGCTTCGCGCTCGCCCGGCTTCTCTGGTCGCGTGGGCCGGGGCGGCTCTTCGCGCTCGCTGTCGGACTGACCGTCTCCGAGTGGCTGCGCGGGCATCTCTTTACCGGCTTTCCCTGGAACACGCTCGGCCTCGCCCTTGGCCAGAACGAGTGGCTGATGCAATCGGCCTCGGTACTCGGCCTTTGGGGTCTGACCCTGGTCGCCGTCCTGGCGCTCGCGACGCCCGCCACCCTCGGGACCGAAGACACGCGGGCCGGCCGCGCCGCGGCGCCTGTCCTCGCGACCGCGCTCCTCGCCGTCATGGCCCTGCTAGGGGCCCAGCGCCTCGCCACGGGCGAGGTTCCGGCGGTCGCCGGCGTCAAGCTCCGTGTCATGCAGCCGAACCTGCCCCAGGATGCCAAATTCCGGCCGGCCAACGGCTCCAAGATCCTGCGCGATTACTTGGCGCTGAGCGACCGGGCCACCTCGCCCGACAGGACCGGGCTCGGCGACATCACCCACCTGATCTGGCCCGAATCCGCCTTCCCGTTCTTGCTCCATCGCGAACCGAACGCGCTCGCCCAGATCGCCGCAATGCTGCCGCGTGGTGGGATCCTGGTCACCGGCGCCGCCCGGCAGGGGGAGGGTCTCCCGGGGGAGGTCGGCGGCCGCTTCTACAATTCCATTCAGGCGATCGGGTCGGACGGAGCCGTGGTCGCCACCTACGACAAGGTCCATCTCGTGCCGTTCGGGGAATATGTTCCGCACATGCTCGATGCGGCTTTGCGCAGCATCGGCATCCGTGAATTCGTGAAGATGCCGGGCGGGTTCACGCCGGGCGAGCGCCGGGCGGCTCTGCGGGTGGCGGGGCTGCCGCCCGCGGCTGCCACGGTCTGCTACGAGGCGATCTTCCCAGACGAGGTCGTGCCGGATGGTCCCAGGCCGGGCCTCATCCTGAACGTCACGAATGACGGCTGGTTCGGGCAGACCGCGGGTCCCTACCAGCATTTCGCCCAGGCCCGGCTCCGGAGCGTCGAGACGGGGCTGCCGCTGGTCCGGGCCGCGAATACCGGGATCTCCGCGGTCGTCGACCCCTATGGCCGCATCTGGTCGTCCCTTCCCCTTGGCCAGGAGGGAATCCTCGATTCCGCGCTGCCCGCCGCGATCGCGCCCACATTACAAGCGCAATTTGGTAAGCTCATCGCGATTGTGTTGTGTACGTTTTGTGCCGCAGTCGCTATCGGAGCCCGAGGCAGGCTGCGGCGGTGAACCCGCAGCGGCGCCGGTTGGAGTTTCGGGATCATGAAGAAAGCGGCGAACGAGGTCGACCGGCATGTCGGTGGACGTGTCCGCATGCGTCGGATGCTGATCGGGATGAGCCAGGAAAAGCTGGGCGCGGCGCTCGGGCTAACCTTTCAGCAGGTCCAGAAATACGAGAAGGGAACGAACCGGATCAGCGCTAGCCGGCTTCAGCAATTGTCGGGCATTCTGGGCGTCGGTATCGACTACTTCTATGATGGATCTCCGGGCCACGAGAGTGCCGCGCCGGGTTTCGCCGACGGTGCCGCGGCCGGATATCAGGCCGAGGTGATGACTGCCGAGGGGCTCAAGCTCATCCGCGCCTTCCAGGCCATCCGGGAGCCGAAGGTCCGCCGCAAACTCCTGGACCTCGCTGTCGCGCTGTCGGGCGCCAAGGACGACCCCCGTTCGGAATAAAGAACACTCGTTCGCTTGACCGGGCGGCAGCCGGATGGCACATGCGCGCGTTCGCCGCCCGGACAGGGCGGACGACCCCTTTCCGGCATACGACGCGGAGTCGAGCGTGGCGCGACCAAATTACCTGTTCACCAGTGAATCCGTTTCCGAAGGTCATCCGGACAAGGTCTGCGACCGGATTTCCGACGAGGTCGTCGATGCCTTCTATCGCGCCGGCGCCACGGAAGGGCTGGATCCCTGGGGCATCCGGGCCGCCTGCGAAACGCTGGCCACGACGAACCGGGTCGTCATCGCCGGCGAGTATCGTGGTCCGAAGAGCGTCGACGAATCCGCCATCGACGAGATCACGCGCAAGGCGATCAAGGATATCGGCTACGAGCAGGACGGCTTCCACTGGAAGACGGCCAAGATCGAAGTCCTGCTGCATCCGCAATCGGCCGACATCGCGCAGGGCGTGGATGCGTCCGGCAATAAGGACGAGGGCGCGGGCGACCAGGGCATCATGTTCGGCTATGCCTGTCGCGAGACGCCGGAACTGATGCCGGCGCCGATCTACTACTCACACAAAATATTGAAGCTGTTGACCGATGCCCGGAAGTCCGGCGCGGCGCCGAAGCTCGGCCCCGACGCGAAGAGCCAGGTCACGGTGCGCTACGAGAACGGCAAGCCGGTCGCGGCGACCCAGATCGTGCTCTCGACCCAGCATCTCGATCCGGATCTCTCCTCCGAGGACGTCCGCGAGATCGTCGAGCCCTATATCCGCAAGGCGTTGCCGGAGGGCTGGATCTCGTCCGAAACAATCTGGCACGTGAACCCGACCGGCAAGTTCGTGATCGGCGGCCCGGACGGCGATTGCGGCCTTACCGGCCGCAAGATCATCGTCGATACCTATGGCGGGGCGGCCCCGCACGGTGGCGGCGCCTTCTCGGGCAAGGACCCGACCAAGGTCGACCGCTCGGCCGCCTATGCGGCCCGCTACCTGGCCAAGAACGTCGTCGCGGCCGGCCTCGCGGAGCGCTGCACCATCCAGCTCTCCTACGCGATCGGCGTTGCGAAGCCGCTCTCGGTCTATGCCGATCTCCAAGGGGGCCAGGTCGACGCTGCGAAGCTCGAAGCGGCGCTGATGGAGGTCATGGACCTGTCTCCGCGCGGCATCCGCAGCCATCTCGACCTGAACAAGGCGATCTACGCGCGCACCTCGGCCTATGGCCATTTCGGGCGCGAGCCCGATTCAGAGGGCGGCTTCTCCTGGGAGCGGACCGACCTCGCCGACCAGCTCCGCTCCGCGCTGAGCTGAGCGGCCCCGGTCGGCATGGGCGAGGAGCCGGAGCGGTCCGGCTCCTTCTTCGGACGCCGGAAGGGCAAGACCCTTCGGCCCGGCCATGAGCGGCTTCTCGGCGACGTCCTGCCGGCGCTGCGCATTGGCCTCGACGGTGACGGACATGCCCTCGGGTCGCGGCTCGACGAACAGTTCGGCAAGCCGGTTCGGGCCATTCATCTGGAGATCGGCTTCGGGGGCGGCGAGCACCTTCTCGCCGGAGCCCGGGCTCATCCCGACATCGGCTTCATCGGCTGCGAGCCTTTCGTCAACGGCATGGCGAAGCTGCTCGCCGTGGTCGAGGCCGAGGGACTCCGCAACATCCGAGTTTGGGACGAGGACGCGGCCGACCTCCTCGGCCGCCTGCCTGCCGCATCGATCGACCAAGCCTATCTCCTGTTTCCGGATCCCTGGCCGAAGCGGCGGCAGCGCAAGCGCCGTTTCGTCTCCGACCAGAACCTCGCCGCTCTCGCCCGCATCCTCGTGCCCGGGGCCGAGTTCCGCTTCGCGACCGACATCGACGATTATGCCGGCTGGACGCTGGCCCGCATCCTGCGCTCGCCGGATTTTCGTTGGCAGCCGAAGGGGCCGGACGATTGGCGTCGGCCCTGGCCCGGCTGGCCGGGGACGCGCTACGAGGCCAAGGCCCGGCGCGAGGGACGCCCGGCCTCCTACCTGACCTTCATCCGTATCTGATCCGCTCCGAGCGGGCGTGCCGGGCGCCATGGCCCGACGTTTCTCGCACTTTCAGGAAGTGCACCACCCGGGACGCGGTCGCCGAGGCGAGCGTGTCGAAGGTCTCCTCGGCGCGCCGGAAATGGTGGCGTTCCGACAGGTTCGGGTCGCGCAGGCGGAGCAGCGTCCGGACCGTTCGCCAGCTCCAGCCTCGGGCCTTGCCGATGACGAGGAGGAGATCGTTGTCGGGCTCCTCGATGATGCGTTCGACGCAGCCGATCGAGAGACCCGCGAGCGATGCCACCGCGGAGATCGTCTCGTCGATCCGGCCCTCTTCCGCCAGCCCGGCGATGTCCTCTTCGGTGATCGGCCGGCCGCGCAGCAAAGCGTCGACGCCCCTGGCCGCCGCCGCGTAGTTGCGGGGCGCGCGCCCGGGCTCCGAGCCGAACGAGGAGGCACCGCGTTCCACGGCGGCCTCGATCTCCCGCTCGGCGCCGGGAAGCGCCTCCAGCAGGCGGTGGCGCGCGAAGTCCTTGGCGAGGTCCATGACCTGCTTGCGCTCGAGCGGCGACAGGTCGGGCCGCTCGCCCAGGAGCGCTCCAAGAGCCTCGTCTTGCTTAGCATGCCCGATCAGGGTCGCGGTCCCTGTCGGCGAGAAACAGGCGCCGGGGTTGCTGACGATCGCATGGCGCACGACGCCGTCGCCTTCTGTCACGAGCACGTCGGTGACGACCGGCGACACGCGGGGTCGCTCGCAGATCGCCAGCATGTGGTCGCGGCCCTTCCCCAGCGCGATGGTCAGCAGGGTCTGGTCGTCCAGCCGGGGCGAGCCGGCGAGGACCGGTCGGGCGACCACGATCTCGTCGCTCGCGAGTTGCAGGATCAGGCGGGGCGGCGCGTTGGAAAGACTCGCCAGCCGTTCGGCCAGTTCCACCCGGGCCCGGGTCTCGATCGCGGTCGCGAAACGCTGGATCACCGTGTCGAAGAGGTCGACCTGCTCCGGCCCGAACGCGGACGAGCCGTTGACGAAGAGGTCGGTGATCCGGCGCAGCGTACGGGCGCGATCCTCGCCCGAACTCCGCCCGAGATTTCCCTCGACATCGCTGATCAGGCTGGAGATGGACAGCATCGTTCAAGCCTAGTCGACACTCCTCACCAGAGGGTGAACCGCACCGAAGCGGAGCACTCGTCCACAGGCCGCTGTGGAATTGTATCGGCCCGCTTTGAACCGCTGGACTCGTGGGGGATATAGTCGTCGGGAGGCTGATTCGCCGATCCGGTTCCCGGATCCGGCATGCGGGATGTTCTTGCCCGCAGCGCCTCGGCCGCCGTTGCGTGCGACGTCACCCCAACTCCGTCTGGACTCGATGCCCGAGATGATCTTCGACACGCCGCGATCCGAACACCCCCTCGACACGGTGGAGAGATGCGCCGCCATCAGGGAGTGGAGCTTCGACCGGGCCGAGCATGACGAGATGTCGGTCGCGGTGTCCGGGCGCTGGGCCGAATATCAGGTCGCCTTCAGCTGGATCGACAATGTCGAGGCGCTGCATGTCGCCTGCGCCTTCGACCTGAAGGTGCCGGACCGGCGCAGGCCGGAGGTGCTGCAGCTGATCTCGCTCGCCAACGAGCAGCTCTGGGTCGGGCATTTCGACTATTGGTCGTCCGAGAATGTCATCATGTTCCGGCACGCGCTGCTCCTCGCGGGTGGCGCCGAGCCGACGCAGGGCCAGTGCGAGATCATGCTGAAAGCGGCGGTCGACGCCTGCGAGCGCTACTTCCAGGCCTTCCAGTTCGTGCTCTGGGCCGGCAAGACCGCCCGAGAGGCGATCGAGGGCGTTCTCTTCGTGACCGAGGGAGAGGCGTGACATCGGGCAGCCGGGCCGGAGATTTTCCCGCCTCGGTCGTCCTTGTCGGCGCCGGCAAGATGGGCGGCGCCATGCTGGAGGGGTGGCTCGCCCGCGGGCTCGACCCGGCCGCGGTCACGATCCTCGACCCGAACGCGTCGGCGGACCTTGCCGCCCGCGGCCTGAGGGTCGCGCCGGAGGCAGGCGACCTCACGATCGCGCCGCCCGCGATCCTGGTCCTCGCGACGAAGCCGCAATCGCTCGATGCCGTCGCGCCCGGGATCGCTTCCGTCGCCGGTCCGGACACCCTCGTCGTCTCGATCCTGGCCGGGAAGACCATGGCCGACCTCCGGCGCGCGCTTCCCGACGCCCGGGCCATCGTCCGAGCCATGCCCAACCTGCCGGCCTCGATCGGCCGCGGCGCGACCGGCGCCTATGCCAACGAGGCCACCTCCGAGCGGCAGCGCCGGGAGGCGGATGCGCTCCTCTCCGCCAACGGCATGGTGGAATGGGTCGGGAGCGAGGACCTGATCGACGCCGTGACGGCCCTCTCCGGCTCCGGCCCGGCCTATATCTTTCACCTCGCCGAGGCGATGGCCGAGGCCGGCGCCGCGGCCGGCCTCGAGCCGGCCCTCGCCGCGCGTCTCGCCCGGGCGACGGTGGTGGGAGCCGCGGCGCTCCTCGGCGAGAGCCCGCTCGAACCCGCGCAGCTTCGCCAGAACGTCACCTCGCAGGGCGGAACCACCGCAGCGGCGCTGGACGTCCTGATGGCCGAGGATGGCCTGCGGCCGCTGATGCGGGAGGCCGTCGCGGCGGCGAAGCGCCGCGCCGCCGAACTCTCGGGCTGACGGCGCTTTGGCATCGGCTGCTGCCCGTCCTACATGAGGGGTTGCGGCACGGAGGAGCCTCCCATGAATTCCGAATCTGGCATGACTGATCCTGTCCGGCTCGGCAGCGCGGTAGCGGGCTTTCCGGCCGGAGCGGATACCTCTTCGCCTCCGCCCCGTCCCGAAACCGCGTCGGCGCCGCCGCCGGACAAGCGCAGCCGGGCCGTCGATGCCCTGATGCATCTCGCAGCCGACCGGCCCTGGAGCGACATCGAGATCACGGACGTGGCCGACGCTGCCGGTCTCACGCTTTCCGAGATGCGCGACCTGTTTCCCTCCAAGGGCGCGATCCTCGACGGCTTCACCCGCATGATCGACAAGAAGGTCATCGAGGGCACCTCCGCCGATCTCGTCGGGGAGCCGGCGCGCGAGCGCGTCTTCGACGTCGTGATCCGTCGCCTCGACGCGATGACCCCCTACCGGCGGGCGCTGCGGCGCATCGGCTACGCCATGCGGGGCGATCTCGGCTCGCTCGCGGCACTGAACCGCTCGGCCCTGAACTCGGCCCGCTACATGCTGGCCGCCGCCGGCGTGCCGAGCGAGGGTCCGCTCGGCTACGTGAAGCTGCAAGGCCTCGTCATCGCGCAGGCGAATGTCATGGAGACCTGGTTCGACGACGACGATCCGACCCAGGCCAAGACCATGGCTCGGCTCGACCGCGAGCTCGGCCGCGGCGAGCGGGTGCTGGAACGGGCGGAGGATTTCCGCCGGTTGACCGCGCCGCTCCGGGCCCTTGGCCAAGCTGTCCTCGACGGCCGCAACCGCATGCGCCGCCGGGGTCGCGACCGTGATACCGATGGGTTCGACGATGGCGAGACCAAGGATCCGGCCGCCGCGATCTGAGGCCGACGTCTGGGTTGCTTCGCTGCGCTCGCAATGACCGGCGCTGGCATGTGGTCCCGCAACTGCTACCGTCCCGGTCAATAAGAGTGGGAGGAAGCAGAATGGGGCAGATTACGCGCAGGGGCGTTGTGGCGGGCGCGCTCGTGGTACCGTTCGCCGGGCGCATTGCGGGGGCACAGGGTAGCTGGCCCGCCGGCGCCGGCGTCATCCGGATCATCGTCCCATTCCCGGCCGGCGGATCGGTGGACGCTGTCGCCCGGCTGGTGCAGGCCGGCATGCAGCAGCGGCTCGGCACCACGGTCCTGGTCGAGAACCAGCCGGGCTCGTCCGGCGCCGCGGCGACCGGCCGAGTGGCGAAGGCGGCCCCCGACGGTTCGAATTGGGTGTTCGTGTTCGATACCCACGCGGTCAATCCCGCCATGCAGCAGCTCTCCTTCGACACGGCCCGCGACCTCGAGCCCGTGATGCTGATCGGCACGGCGCCGAACGTGCTGGCGACCCACCCGTCTAAACCCTTTCGGTCGGTCGCCGACGTGATCGCGGCCGCCAAGGCAAAGCCCGACACGATCACCTACGCGACGATCGGCACCGGCAGCCTCGGCCACCTCACCATGGTGCGGTTCCGCAAGGAGACCGGGACCAAGCTGACCCACGTTCCCTATCGGGGTGGTGGTCCGGCCATGAACGACGCGCTCGCCGGGCATGTGGACCTCATCATCGGCAGCGCCGCCCTCATCAATCCTCAGCTCGAATCGAAGAGCCTCGTCCCGCTCGTCCAATTCGGCGGCTCCCGGATCGCCTCACCCAGCCTGAAGGATGTGCCGACCGCCGGTGAGGGCGGCCTCCCCGGGCTCGAATCCTATGCCTGGTGGGGCGTGTTCGCGCCCGCGAAGACGCCGAAGTCGATGATCGATCGCTTCGGCCAGGACCTCAAGGCCAGCCTCGCCGACGAGCGCGCGCTGCGGGTCCTGAAGGATACCCAACAGATCGAGATCCGGGCGTCCGGGCCCGAGGAGCTGCAGCGTTTTCTGGAGACCGAGATGAAGGTCTGGGGCGCGGTCGTGCGCGAGAACAACATCAAGGCCGACAGCTGATGGCAGCTCTTCCCCGTGTCGCGGTGATCGACGATACGCAGCGCCTTGCCGGTGCCAGCGCCGATTGGGACGCGCTCGCCGGGCGGGCCGACATCGTCGTGTTCGACGAATCCTTCGCCGACGAGGACGATGCGGCGCAGCGTCTCGCCGAGTTCGACGCCATCGTGCCGATGCGCGAGCGCACGGCCTTCCCGGCCTCCCTCGTGCGGCGCCTGCCGAAGCTTCGGCTCCTCGCCATGACGGGGACCCGCGCACCGACCTTCGACATCGCGGCGCTGACGGCGCAGGGCGTCCTCGTCTGCAACACCGGCATCAACACGAGTGCCGCGACCGCGGAACTCGCCTTCGGGCTGATCCTCGCCTGCGCCCGAGACATCCCGCTCGCCGACCGCACCATGCGGTCCGGGGGCTGGCACGAGGGCGTGCCGGTCGGAACCGTGCTCGACGGCAAGCGCCTCGGCATCCTCGGCCTCGGCAAGCTCGGCGCCCGGGTCGCCGGCTATGGACGCGCCTTCGGCATGGAGGTCGTGGCCTGGAGCCAGAACCTCACCGACGAGGCGGCAGCGAAGGGCGGGGCGCGGCGCGTCGACAAGGCGGAGCTGTTCGGCACGTCGGACATCCTGTCGGTCCACCTCGTCCTGTCCGACCGCACGCGCGGCATCGTCGGCGCGGCGGAACTCGGCGCGATGCGGGACGGCGCGATCCTGGTGAACACGTCGCGCGGCCCGCTCGTCGACGAGGCGGCGCTTCTCGCGGCCTTGGAGTCGGGCCGGATCCGGGCCGGGCTCGACGTCTACGACCGCGAGCCGCTTCCCGCGGACCACCCGCTCCGGACGGCTCCGAATGTCGTCCTGACGCCGCATCTCGGATACGGTGCCCGCCACGTCTTCGAGCAATTCTACCGCGAGAGCGTGGAGAACATCGCAGCCTGGCTCGATGACCAGCCGATCCGGGTCGTCAATCCGGAGGTTTTGGCCACCAAGGCGGGCTGACGCACCGTCACCCGCTCATCCCGGCGGAGAGTTGTTCCGCCTCATCGGCGGCGGGGAGGTGGCGCCCTCAGAACGTCTTCGATCTTGTCGAGCTTGTTTTCGAGCTTGTCGAGCTTCGCCAGGATCTGCGTGAGGATGTCCGGCATCACGCGAGTGTAGTCGACGGATTCGCGCGTCGCCTTCGCGGTCGCCTGGGCCGCATCGAGCAATTCGCGGATCTCGGCGGATGTCAGGGCGCCCTGCGGCTGCGCGGCGGCCGGATCGACGACAGGAGGCGGGCTGTACTGGACCTGCCCCGGCGTCGTGGCGCCCGGAGGCGGCGTGACACCGGCCGGCGGCCGTGTCGGGTTGTTGATGGCGTCGGTCGCCGCTGCACCGGGATTGGGTCCTGCAGCCCCGGGCACCGGGGTCCCGGACGATTGTGCCAGCACGGCCGGCGCAGGCGCAGCGCAGGCAAGGCCGCACCACAGAAGCAATGTCCAATGAGCCCGCATCACGCTCTCCCGAATCGCATGGCCGAGCGTTGCGGGAAGGGGGGGCCGAGGGCAAGCTGCGATGGCAGGCGTCCCAGGGCGATCGGCGCGGCCCGGCCGCAGGATGCCGACGTTCATCGACGTCCGGTGCAGACCTTGCGTTCGGACCGCCGGATGGTGAGGTAAGGCGAATGTCGGCAGCTCTCGATCTCGGCATCCCTCCAATGGCCGCTTCGTCTCCGCGCGGATTCGAGCCGTCGCCCTCGTCGCTGACGCCGCTTCGCCGAGCCATTCAGGCCCGGCATCGCTGCGACGAGAGCGCCTGGATCCTGGCCCTCGCGGACGAGGCGGAACTCGCCACGGCGGATCTGGCGCGGGCCAGCACCCGGGCGCGCCGGCTGGCCGAGGCCGTCCGGTCCGCGCGGCGCGGCGCCGGCGGTGTCGACGCGCTGATGCATGAATTCTCGCTCTCCTCGGAGGAGGGGATCGCGCTCATGTGTCTCGCCGAGGCGCTGCTCCGGATACCGGACGACGCCACGCGCGACCGGCTCATTCGGGACAAGATCGGCGGCGGCGACTGGTCGGCCCATCTCGGCCGCTCGCCCTCGCTCTTCGTCAATGCGGCAGCCTGGGGGCTGGTCGTCACCGGCAAGCTCATGCCGACGCATAGCGAACGCGCGCTCGGCGGCTCGCTCCGCCGCCTTCTGCAGCGGGGCGGTGCGCCCGTGATCCGCGGCGCGACCGATCTCGCCATCCGGATGCTGGGGCGGCAATTCGTGACCGGCGAGACCATCGCCGAGGCGCTCGAAGAGGCGGGCGGGCGCGAGGAGCGCGGCTACCGCTTCTCCTACGACATGCTGGGCGAGGCCGCGCTGACGGCCCGCGATGCCGAACGCTACATGCGGGCCTATGCCGAGGCGGTGCTCGCGATCGGCCAAGCCTCGGCCGGTCGCGGCATCTACGAGGGGCCGGGCATCTCGATCAAGCTCTCCGCCCTGCATCCGCGCTACACGCGGAGCCAGCGCGACCGCGTGATGGCCGAGCTCCTGCCCCGCGTCACCTCGCTCGCGCTCCTCGCCCGCACCTACGACATCGGCCTGAACATCGACGCCGAGGAGGCGGACCGGCTCGACCTCTCCCTCGACATCCTGGAGGCGCTCGCGCTCGACCCCGCGCTCGCCGGCTGGGACGGCATCGGCTTCGTGGTCCAGGCCTATGGCAGGCGCGCGCGCCCGGTGATCGACTGGCTGGCCGATCTCGGCCGGCGGTCGGGCCACCGGCTGATGGTGCGGCTCGTGAAGGGGGCCTATTGGGACAGCGAGATCAAGCTCGCCCAGCAAGGCGGCTTCGACGGCTTCCCGGTCTTCACCCGCAAGGTCCACACGGACGTGTCCTACCTCGCCTGCGCCCGCGCGATGCTGGCCGCGCCGGACGCGATCTTCCCGCAATTCGCGACCCACAACGCCTTCACGATCGGCGCCCTGCAGGTGCTGGCCGAGGGCTGCGACTACGAATTCCAATGCCTGCACGGCATGGGCGAGACGATCTACGACGAGATCGTCGGCCATTCCGGGACGGGCCGGCCGGTCCGGGTCTATGCCCCGGTCGGCCCGCACGAGACGCTGCTCGCCTATCTGGTGCGCCGCCTGCTCGAGAACGGCGCCAATTCCTCCTTCGTCAGCCAGGTCGTCGACGAGACGATTCCGCTGGAGAGCCTGATCGAGGACCCGGTCGCGGCCGTGCGCCGCGACGGCGGCCGGCCCCATGCCGGCCTGCCCGGCCCGGCCGATCTCTTCCCCGGACGCAGGAATTCGCGCGGCTTCGACCTCGCCGCGGAGCCGAGCCTCGCGGAGCTGGGCGAGGCGCTGCTTCATCCCTCCGTCATTCCGGGGCGGCGCACAGCGCCGAACCCGGAACCCACGGACATCCACCAGATCGGTCCGGCCGGCGCGGAGGATCGTGGGTTCCGGGTTCTCGCCTCCGGCGAACCCCGGAATGACGGAGTGGGCTCGCCGCCCAAGACGCTCATCCACAACCCGGCCGACCAGGACGACGTCGTCGGCACGATCCGCCAGGCGGACGAGGCCGAGGCGGGCTGGGCCGTCGGCCGGGCGGCCGCCTTCGCGCCGGACTGGGCCGCTACCCCGGTCGGGCGCCGTGCCGAGCTGCTTGAAGCCTGGGCCGACGCGCTCGAGCGCGATCGGCTCGCGCTCTACAGCCTTGCCATGCGGGAGGCCGGGAAGACGGCTCGCAACGCTGTCGCCGAACTTCGCGAGGCGGTGGATTTCTGCCGCTATTACGCGGCAGAGGCGCGGCGCGGGCTCGAGGGCGCGACGCCGCTCGGGCCGGTTGCCTGTATCTCGCCCTGGAATTTCCCGCTCGCCATCTTCACCGGGCAGGTCGCGGCCGCGCTCGTCGCCGGCAACCCGGTCCTGGCGAAACCGGCCGAGCAGACGCCGCTGATCGCGGCCCATGCCGTGCGGCTCGCGCACGAGGCCGGCATCCCGCCGGACACCCTTCAGTTCCTGCCCGGTCCCGGCGAGACGGTCGGGGCCGCCCTCGTCTCCGATTCGCGGGTGATGGGGATTGTCTTCACGGGCTCGACCGCGGTCGCGAAGGGGATCGAGCGCGCGCTGGCCGACCGGACCGACGACCCGGTCCTGATCGCCGAGACCGGCGGGCTGAATGCCATGATCGTCGATTCATCCGCCCTGCCCGAACAGGTCGTGGCGGACGCCGTCGAGAGCGCCTTCGATTCCGCCGGCCAGCGCTGCTCGGCGCTCCGCCTCCTCTGCCTCCAGGAGGACATCGCCGACCACGTCCTCGCCATGCTGGAAGGCGCCATCCGCGAGCTCCGCATCGGCTCGCCGCTCGACCTCGCAACCGATATCGGCCCGGTGATCGACGCCGATGCCAAGGTCGGGCTCGACGGGCACGCGGCCGAGATGCGGGGGCGCGGGTTCCGCGTTCTCTCGGCGAAGCTCGGGCGCGACACGGGTGCCGGTACCTTCGTCGGACCGACCCTGATCGAGATCCCGGATATCGAGGCGCTGACGCGCGAGGTGTTCGGGCCGATCCTCCACGTCCTGCGCTACCGGGCCGAGGCGCTGCCCGACCTGGTCCGCCGCATCAACGCCTCCGGCTATGGCCTGACGCATGGCGTGCATACGCGCATCGACGAGACGATCGACTTCGTCACCGGCACGGTGCGGGCCGGCAACATCTACGTGAACCGGAACATCGTCGGCGCGGTGGTGGGCTCGCAACCGTTCGGCGGCGAGGGCCTGTCCGGGACCGGCCCCAAGGCGGGCGGGCCGTTCTACCTGCACCGGCTGGTCCGTGCTTCGGCCCCGTCCTGGCCCGAGCAGGCAGGAGGAGCCGGCCCGGCCCTCGACGCCATCTGCCGCTGGATCGACGGCGAGCCCGGTCTTCCGTCCGAGGCCCGTGGCCCGCTGCTCTTGGAGGTCGAGGCTCTGGCCCGCCTCCCTCCCGTCGGCCAGGCGATCAGGCTGCCCGGCCCCACCGGCGAGGAGGACACGCTCTCGCTCCATCCCCGCGGCCGGGTCGCCTGCCTGGCCGAGGATGCCGCCGCGCTCACCGCCCAGGTTGCCGCCGTCCTGGCGACCGGCAACGTCGCCGTGCTTCCGGCGGGTGAGCCGGGGACGCGGCTCGTCGCGGCCTTGCCCAAGGGCGCGGCCGAGACCGCCGGCGACCCGGTCGCGGAAGACGTGCAGGCGGTACTGGCGGACCTTCCGGCGCGGCTGCTCCTCGCGCTGCGGCGCCGGCTAGCCCAGCGTTCCGGCGCCATCGTCCCGGCCATCGTGCCGGAGCAGCCGTTTCGCTACCCGGCCTGGCGGCTCCTGCTCGAAAGGTCGGTCAGCATCAACACGGCCGCGGCGGGCGGCAACGCGGCGCTGCTCGCGCTCGAGGATCGCGGCGCCTCTGCTTGACTCCGCCGTCGCGTCACGCCGTCCTCGACGCGGAGCAGAGTGCGGCCGGCCCTGGCGGCTCTGCCGGTCCGGCGCACCCTCGATAGACTTCGTGGCCCTGCTCGAAGCTCTTTCGCCCGACGAGCCAGCAAAGCTGCACCGTTCGAGAACATTCCCGTCGGAGCGCCGGTAACCATTTCGTAAAGCTGCATGGTTATCGAAGATTGAAGCTGATGCGGGAATGAGGCCGATGATAGCGTCGCGTTTCACGTCGAGATTCAAGCGCTCCGGCGAGTCGGCCGAAGCGCCGTCCACCCCCGAAGCCGCGACCCTGGATTCCGGGCCGGCACCTGCTGCCGCGGAGGCCCCGGCCGAGGTGAAGGCCGGCGACGCCGTGAAGGTGGACGCCGCCGCAGCCCAGCCCAAGAGCGACATGACCGCGTCCGACACGGCCGCCCCCTCCGGGCCGGCGCCCGCCGCTGCCCGGCCCCGCGCCTCGCGGCTGGTGGAAGCCGTTCGGGCCAAGCCCTTCGCGGGCAAATTCGACCGGGACGCCCTCGCCCGAAGTCTTCAGGCCGCGAAACCCGCCGCCATTCCGGCTGCTGTCGCGGCCGCCATCGTGCTCTCGCTCGGCCTCGGCTACGGGCTCGGCCTGACCCGGGTCGGCGACGGCTCCGCCCGCTGGATGGACGCGACCGCGACCGAGATCCGCCAAGCCAACCAGGAACTGGCCCGCTTCGCGTCCGAGCAGAAGGCCCTCAAGGCCTCCGTCGACGGCCTGAAGGGCGAGCGCGAGCGGTCGCGCGGCGAGATCCTGTCGCGGCAGGCGCAGCTCGCCGACAAGGTCGAGAAGGCCGGCCAGGACCACAATGCCCGGATCGGCCGCCTCGCCGAGCTCGTCGACCGGCTGGAGAAGACGCAGCGCGATCCCGCCCGTCTCCAGGTCCTGACGGAACGGCTCGACCGAATCGAGAAGGGTCTCGCCTCCGGCGCCACCGCCTCGGCTCCGACGCCCCCCCCGAAGCCGGTCACGTCCCTGAAGGAGGCGCCCGCCCCGGACGTCGCACAGACCGGCAGCATCGGCGAGCCGAAGGCTGCCGCGAAACCGGAACCGGATCCGCGGAAGACCCAGGTCGAGGGCTATTTCGTGCGCGATTTCGACAACGGCTACGCGCTCGTGGAGACCCGGGCCGGACGCTATCTCGACGTCGCGGTCGGCTACACGGTGCCGGGCGTCGGCCGGGTCGAGGCGATCGAGCGCCGCGGCCGCCAGTGGGTCGTGGTCACGAACAAGGGCTATATCGGCGAGCGCTGACTCGAGGGGCCGCGCCTGGGGCCGCGAGCCTCGCGAGGCTCTTGCGGACACGGGCCTGTTGCACCACACTCCGGCTTGCGGTCGCGGCCACGCAGCGTCTCCGGCCCCGAGGGGCGAAGACCTCGCGTCGCGAGCGCTCCGGCAGCATGTCGCCTGAGGGGGGAAGCTCCGGACGACGCGCTGTCCTGTCCATTGCCTCTCGTCTGCCCGCCCGTCAGGCCCGACCTCTCGGCCCACCAAGAGTTGAACCGCCATGGACAAGCTGCCCATCACGGCGAAGGGTCATGCGGCCCTCGAGGTCGAGCTGAAGCAACGCCAGCAGGTCGAGCGCCCGCGCATCATCGAGGCGATCTCGGAAGCGCGCTCGCATGGCGACTTGTCGGAAAACGCCGAGTATCACGCCGCGAAAGAGAACCAGTCCCTGAACGAAGGCCGGATCCAGGAGCTCGAATCGATGATCGCCCGGGCGGAGATCATCGATATCTCGAAGCTCGGCGGGACCACGGTGAAATTCGGCGCGACCGTGAAGCTCGTCGACGAGGATACCGAGGAAGAGAAGACCTACCAGATCGTGGGCGATCCCGAGGCCGACGTGAAATCCGGCCGCGTCTCGATCTCCTCGCCGGTCGCCCGCGCCCTCATCGGCAAGGGCGTCGGCGATACGGTCTCCGTGACCACGCCGGGCGGCGGCAAGAGCTACGAGATCGTCGAGGTCGCGTTCCGGTAAGCCGAGGGCCCATCACGAGGCCCCGCCGGCCGCCTCCCGGGCGGCGTCGGTCAAGGCCGGGGTGACCCGGACGTCGACCTCGATCCCGAGATAGTCCTCGGCATTCCCCATCCAGGTGCCGACGAGCGGCATCGCCTGGCGTGGATCCCGCACCGTCGCGACCCGGATCAGGTCGCGGTTGCCGACGATGCCGTTGGTCGGGTCGAAGGAGATCCAGCCCGCGCCCGGCACGTAGCATTGCATCCAGGCGTGGGTGGCGCCGCCGCCGACATGGCCGGCCCCGCCGGCATTCGGCGAGTAGATGTAGCCCGTGACGAAACGGGCCGCGAGGCCGAGGGCCCGCACGGCCTCCATCATCAGGAGCGCGAAATCCCGGCAGGTGCCCGAGCCGAGCCGCAGCGTCTCGACGGGGGCCTGCGTCCCCTCCTCCTCGCGCGCCTCGTACCGGAAGGTCGTCTTGATGGCGCGGGTCATCCAGACCAGCATGTCCACCGTCTCGGTCGGGGCGTCGATGCGCACGAAGCCCTTGGCCCAGCGGTCGACCTCACGCTCCGGGTCCGGGTAGTGCCGCTCGATGGAGCGGCCGAGATCGGGCGCCTCCTCCATGGCGTAGGCGAAGGGATAGGTGCGGGCGTAATCCTCGATCGGGTATTCCGGCAGCGCGTCCACGTAATGGACGAGGTCGAGCTCGCTCTCGAACACGAGCCGGTCGGACCGGGTCGCCCGGTCGAACCGGGCGATCGCGATCGAATTGCCGAAGACGTCGTAGACCCATCGAATTCCGGCCGGCTCGGGCTGTATCGACAGGCGCGTCGAGCGGAGCCGCAGGTCGTGGCTGTCGCGTGGCCGCACCATCAGCCGGTGCGGACCGAAGCTGACCGGGTTGCGGTAGCGATAGACCGTGCGGTGGACGACCGTCAGGTAGGGCAAGACGGCGGCCGATCAGGCCGATCTCAGGCCAGTGGCGCGCCGCCGCCCCGGGATCAGCCGGCGGCCGATGCGGGACAGGAAGAGAAGCAGGCCCCAGCCGGCCAGGAACCCCGCCCCGCCGGCCGTGACGCCCTCGGTCGTCGCCGGCCAGGCCGGCTCGTAATCGAGATACGTGGCGCGGGCGAGGCCGGGATCGGCGTCCCGGATGAAGATCAGGAGACGGCTGAACGGCCCGGCCTCCACGAAGGCCCGGCGCTGGGCCCCGAGGCGGCCGAGCCTCGCCGCGATCTCGTCCTGCGCCTCGCCCTGATTGCGGATCAGCGGGTCGGGATCGGCCGTGAGCTTCCGGATCGCGTCGGCCCGCCTCAGGCCGGAGGCCTGAGCGCCGTCGTCGAACCGGACCATCACGCGCCGCAATTCGTCGATCGCGCCGCCGAGCCGCTGTCGGTATTGCTGCGCGAATTCCGGGATCTGCGAGGCCGCGAGGCCGCTGAACAGCCCGATGGCGACGGCGAGGATTCGGGCGATCATCGGGGAGCCTCGAGCCTTGCTGCGAGTACAGCCCTTCGCACGATCCTGGCCGGCCTGTCGAACACCGGGCGGTTTCAGCCCGGAAGTGCCAGGAGGCCGGCGGCGCCGTCACGGCAGCCGAAGCCGAGATGGCCGCCGCTGGCGCTCCAGCCGAGCGCCGTGACGTCGCTGTCCGGGACGGCACGCCGCACCAGCAGCTCGGCGCCGTCGTCGAAGCGGATCAGCAGCACGCAGCCATCCTCGTAGCCGACCGCCAGCACGTTCACGTGGGGATGGAACGCGACGCGGGTGACCTTGGCGTGACGAAGCCCGCATTCGCGCGGCGCCTTGCCGGTCGGACCTTCCTTCGAATCGAAGGGCCAGACGATGGCGGCATCGGCCCCCGAGGTCGCAAGCCACGCCCCGCCGAAGGACCAGGAGGTCGAGCGCGGCTTCGCGGCGTAGCCCGACATCCGCATGTGGCCCTTGTCCGGGGCGAGCCCCCAGCCATGCAGGGAATTCTCCTGCATCGAGGTGACCAGGAAGCGCCCGTCGGGGGACCAGGTCACGTCGAGATGGGAGCCCTTCCATTCGAGGCTCTCGGGCTTCGGCTCGACATTCGGGTACCAGAGCGTGGCGCCGTTGTAATGGGCCAGCGCCAAGCGGTAGCCCTTCGGCGCGAAAGCGAGGCCGCGGACGGTGGAGGGTGCCTCGATCGTCTTCGTGCGGCCCTTGTCGTCGCGGGCCATGACGACGCGGCCGGCCGCATAGGCGAAGGCGCCGGAGGCGTGCAGCGCGAGCGCGTCGATCCAGGCGCCGCCCTTGGCCTCCGCGACGACGGCGGTCGCGCCGTCAGGCCCGGTCGCGGCGACCCTGCCGTCGTCGCCCCCCGTGAGGAGACGCTTCCCGTCGCAGGCCGCGACCAGGATCGCGCCATCCGGATGGGCCAGGCTTCGGTGGCTCGCGCCGTCCGCCTTGGCGAGCAGCACGTGACCGTCGGCGAGCGCGAAGGCGGCCGTGTCATTGAGCCAGCCGACGCCGGTGACTTCGGAGCCGGTGTCGAGGGACGTGACGGCGTCGGCGAGGGACGGGAGGGTGGTGGTCATGGCCTCCACATCCCCGCCAGCGTCATGCTGAGTAGCGCCGAAGGCGCGCCTCGAAGCACGCACGACCGTTGTGCGTCCTTCGAGACGGCCGGCTTCGCCGGCCTCCTCAGGATGACGCTGTCAGCGGAGTGCCGACCCCTCACGCTGCGCACGCCAAAAATCCCTCCTCGAACGCCTTCCGGTTCAGGTCGCGGCCGATGAACACCACCCGGCTCTCGCGCTTCTCCTCGGGACGCCAGTCGCGCTGGAGATCGCCGTCGAGGATCATGTGGACGCCCTGGAAGACGAAGCGGCGCGGCTCCTTCGGGAAGGCGACGATGCCCTTGCAGCGCAGGATGTTGATGCCCTCGCGCTGTGTCAGGTCGGAGATCCAGGGCATGAACTTGTCGGGATCGACCTCGCCGGCCCGGAAGGAGAAGGAGATCATCTCCTCGTCGTGATGATGGTGATGCCCGGCCTCGAGGAAGTCGGGCTCGACCTCCATGATCCGGTCGAGGTCGAAGGCCTTGCGGTCGAGCACCTCGGTGATCGGGATGTCGCAATTCTGCGTCCGGTGGATGCGGACGGTCGGGTTGATCGCCCGGATCCGGGCCTCGACCTCGTCGAGCTCGACGGGCGTGACGAGGTCGACCTTGTTCAGGAGCACGACGTCGGCGAAGGCGATCTGGTTCTTGGCCTCGGGCGCGTCCTTGAGGCGGTCCGTCAGCCACTTGGCATCGGCGACCGTCACGACGGCGTCGAGCCGGGCGCGCTCGGCGACATCCTGGTCGACGAAGAAAGTCTGAGCGACCGGCGCCGGATCGGCGAGGCCGGTCGTCTCGACGATGATCGCGTCGAACTTGCCGCGGCGCTTCATCAGCCCCTCGATGATGCGGATGAGGTCGCCCCGCACGGTGCAGCAGATGCAGCCGTTGTTCATCTCGAACACCTCCTCGTCGGCGCCCACGACGAGGTCGTTGTCGATGCCGATCTCGCCGAACTCGTTGACGATCACGGCGTAGCGCTTGCCGTGCTGCTCGGTGAGGATGCGGTTCAGGAGCGTGGTCTTGCCGGCGCCGAGATAGCCGGTGAGCACGGTGACGGGAATCTTGTCGGTCATGGGAGCCTGCGCGGGGTCGGGCGGCCGGGCGGCCGGCGGACGCGAATGGGTTGCCGCCTATATCGCCCTCCGGATGGCGCTTGAGAAGCCTGCCGGACGCCGTCCGGCCTTGTCCGGATCGCGGTCGGCCGCGATGGTGCCGCGTCAAACCCGGAGATCTTGAGTGACCCGCCTTCGCCTCCCTGTCGCAGCCCTCGCCCTTGCCCTCGCGGGCGCGCTTCCGGCCTCTGCCCAGCAGCCCGCCACCGCCCCGCCGATCGCGCCCTCGACCGGCGACGGCACCATGATGATGACCGTCTTCATGCGCCACGATCAGTCGAAGAACCTGAACGAGATCAACACGATCATCCACAAGCAGGGCTATTTCGACCAGTTCCCGCCGGCCGGGGTCGAGGTCGTGTCCTGGTATGTCGTGGTGGGGATCGGCCAGATCGTGACGCTGAGATTCCCGCCCGAGAAGCTGCGCGAGATCAACGTCGTGCTCGAGAACACGATGTGGGGGCCCTACCGGACCGACTTCTACCCGACCTACGACTTCAAGACTGTCTACGAGCAGCAGCGCAAGATGATGCAGGCCCGCCCGAAGCCGCAGTAACGCACCCGCGCCCGCCTCAGCCTGCCTGGGGCGGGGTCGCGTCGGGCGCGCCTTCCATGGCGAAGGCGTTGAGCTTGTTGCCGTCCGGGTCGCGAAAATAGGCCGCGTAGAAACCGGGGAAGCGCTCGCCCGGCCCGCCCTCGTCCGTGCCGCCTTGCGCGAGCGCGACCGCGTGGATGCGGCCGACATGGGCGCGGTCGGAGGCGGCGAGCGCCACCATGACGCCGTTGCCGACGGTCGCGGGCTGCCCGTCGAAGGGCGTGGTCAGGCCGATCCCGGTGTGGCCCGGCTTGCCCCAGGCGATGAACTGCTCGGTTTCCATCATCCGGGCCGCGCCAAGTTCGGCGCACACGGCGTCGTAGAAGGCAGCCGAGCGCGTGCGGTCGTTGGTGCCGAGCGTGACGTAGCCGATCATGTCCGCCTCCTTCCCTCGCTACTTGTCCGTGCCGTCGACGGCCGGGACCTGTTCGACGAAGGCCTGGTCGTTGCTCACGCCGCGCATGAAATCGAAGTCGCAGCCCTCGTCGGCCTGGGTGATCGTGTCGTGGAGGAGCCGGGCATAGCCCCGGGCCGCCCAGTCGGGGCGCTGGCGGGGCGGGGCGGCGGCGCGACGGCGTTCGAGCTCGGCCTCGTCGACCAAGAGGTCGATGCGGCGTCCGGCGACGTCGAGACGGATCCGGTCGCCGGTCCGGACGAGGCCGAGCGGCCCGCCGGCCGCGCTTTCTGGCGCGATGTGCAGCACGATCGTGCCGAAGGCGGTGCCGCTCATCCGGGCATCCGAGATGCGGACCATGTCCTTCACGCCGGCGCGGCCGAGCTTCTTCGGAATCGGCAGGTAGCCGGCCTCGGGCATGCCGGGCGCGCCGATCGGGCCGGCATTGCGGAGGACGAGGACGTCGTCCGGCTCGACGTCGAGGTCGGGATCGTCGACCCGCTCCGTCATGTCCTCGACGCTCTCGAAGACCACCGCC
The DNA here is from genome assembly GCF_964242715.1 of uncultured Enterovirga sp. Classification (NCBI taxonomy): domain Bacteria; kingdom Pseudomonadati; phylum Pseudomonadota; class Alphaproteobacteria; order Hyphomicrobiales; family Methylobacteriaceae; genus Enterovirga; species uncultured Enterovirga sp. The sequence continues at coordinate 17,944 of NZ_CAXTAZ010000037.1, read as the reverse complement.
CGACCCTCGTGCTGGAGCAGCCGCGCGGTCGCGGCGGAATGCTTGATCACGGCGCCGCGCGGCGCGAGGTTGCCGTGCAGCACCGCCATCGCGCCCTCGGGCTTGATCGGGTTCGCGGGCGAGCGGATCGCATCCTGGCCCGGCACCTCCTCGGCCGCGGCCACGATCTCGCGGAGCGTGCCGCCGGCGACGCTCCGGGCGTCGAGGTCGAGATGGTCGCCGAGCTCGCGCATCAGCTTCGGCACCCCGCCCGCATGGTGGAAATGCTCCATGTAATGCTGGCCCGAGGGCTTCAGGTCGATCAGCACCGGGACGTCCCGGCCGAGCTGGTCGAATTCCGCCATGTCGATCGCGTGCGGCGTCCGGCCGGCGATCGCGGTGAGGTGGATCAGCCCGTTGGTCGAGCCGCCGATCGCCTGGAGCACGACCTGGGCGTTGCGGAAGGCGGCCGGCGTCAGGAGGTCGGACGGGCGCGGGCCATCCTCGACCGCCATCGCGGCGGCGCGCCGGCCGCTCGCCTCGGCGATCCGGATCCGCTCCGCATGCGGCGCCGGAATGGTGGCGGCCATCGGCAGCGACAGGCCGAGCACCTCGGTGATGCAGGCCATGGTCGAGGCCGTGCCCATCACCATGCAGGTGCCGACGGACGGGGCGAGCCGGCCCTCGACGACCAGCATCTCGGCCTCGTCGATCTGGCCGGCCCGGTGCGCCGCCCAGTAGCGCCGGCAATCGGTGCAGGCGCCGAGCACCTCGCCCTTGTGGTGGCCAACCACCATCGGGCCGACCGGCACCACGATCGTCGGCAGGTCGACGGAGGCGGCCGCCATGATCTGGGCCGGCAGGGTCTTGTCGCAGCCGCCGATGATCACGACCGCGTCCATCGGCTGCGCCCGGATCATCTCCTCCGTATCCATCGCCATCAGGTTGCGGAGATACATCGAGGTCGGGTGCGAGAAGCTCTCGTGGATCGAGATGGTCGGAAAGGCCATCGGCATGGCGCCGGCCAGCATCACGCCGCGCTTCACCGCCTCGACGAGCTGGGGCACGTTGCCGTGGCAGGGATTGTAGTCGGAATAGGTGTCCGTGATGCCGACGATCGGCCGGTCGAGAGCGTCGTCGGAATAGCCCATCGCCTTGATGAAGGCCTTCCGGAGGAAGAGCGAGAACCCCTCGTCGCCGTAGCTGGTCAGCCCCTTGCGCAGGCCTCGCTTGGTCATGTTCCGCTCCGCTGGCCCGCCCGGTGTTGCCCACCTTGGGACGGCTCGAGACAGCGGACTAGCCCGCGGGGTAGGGTCGGACAAGCGACGCTCGGCAACTTCGTGTCACCTGAGCCCCTGCGCTTGCGCGGCGAGGGCGTGCGTGCTTCGAGACGCGGGCTGGCGCCCGCTTCTCAGCATGACGCCGGTGGTGGATTCCAGAACGGCGTCATGCTGAGGAGCCGACCGCGACGCGGGCGGCGTCTCGAAGCACGCACGAACGAGCAGGCGGAGGAACGACCATGATGACCGACGCGATCTACGGGGGCGTGAACGCCGCCGTCCTCACCCCGATGCGGGCCGACCTCTCGGTCGATCTCGACCGCATGGCCGGCCATTCCCGCTGGCTGTTGGCCAATGGCTGCAACGGGCTCGGCGTCCTCGGCACCACGGGCGAGGCGAATTCGATCGGCCTGTCCGAGCGGATCGCCGTCATGGAAGGGCTCGTCGAGCGCGGCATCCCGGCCCGGGCGATGATGCCGGGCACGGGCGTCCCGGCCATCACCGACACGGTGATCCTCACGAACAAGGCGGTCGAGCTCGGCTGCCCGGGCGTGCTCGTGCTGCCGCCCTTCTTCTACAAGAATCCGAGCGAGGACGGGCTCTTCGCCTATTATTCCGAGGTGATCCAGCGCACCGGCGGCAAGGCGAAGATCTACTTCTACCACTTCCCGGCCCAGTCGGCGGTGCCGATCACGGTCGCGCTGATCGGCCGGCTGCTGAAGGCCTATCCGGGCGTCGTGAAGGGCCTGAAGGATTCGTCCGGCGACTATGCCAACACGAAGAGCTACGTCGACCATTTCGCCAAGGACGGCTTCGAGGTCTTCTGCGGCGACGACAGCCACCTGCACCAGCTCCTGAATGCGGGCGGCGCGGGCTGCATCACGGCCGCCTCCAATGTCGGCTCGGCGGTTTCGGCGCAGGTCTATTCCGGCTGGGACCAGGCCACAGGCGCGGCCGCGCAGGAGACGCTGACCGCCATCCGCAAGGCCGTGACATCGGCCGCCCTGATCCCGGGCCTCAAGGCGCTCGTCGCCCGCAATACCGGCGACGATGCCTGGCTCAACATGCGGCCGCCGCACATGAAGCTCTCGGGCGAGGCCGCCCAGACGCTCTACGCCACCTTCGATTCCTGCGGCGTCACGCTCGCCAAGGCCGCGTGACGACCGTCGCAGGCTCGTCCCGGATCGGACCAGCCCGTTGAGCAAGCTGAAACGCGTCGAGCCGCGGGATCCCGGCAGCGAGGTGCCGCCGCCGGCGCCGCGTCGCGGCCGGCAGCGCCTCGCGAGCGAGCCGACCTCGCACCGCATCCGGCAGAGCGACCGCTGGGAGCCGGGCTTCCTGCGCCTGCCGGAGGAGACCGGCGGGCGGGCGCTGAGCTACGTCATCGACGGGCTCGGCATCTATTACGATGCGACCGCCCCGAGCGAGCTCACCGTGATCCTCGAAGAGGGGGGCTGGGAGGCCGACGACCTCATGCGGCGCGCCGAGGCCGGCATGGCCGAACTCCGGCGCCGCCGGCTCTCCCTCGACAACGATCCGCGCCGCCTCACCCTCGACGAGGCGCTGCTCCGGCTCGCCTCCTCGCGCCGGCCGGATTCCGCCTCGGCCCGCTCGGCCGCGGAGCGGGTGGTCGTCGTTGACCAGCCGCGCGGCGACCTCGGCCCGGGCTTCGCCTTGGCCGGCCCCGGCCGGTTCCGGCGCATGCTGGAGGCGGCCCAGGGCGAGAATCCCGGCGCCGAGATCGTCGTCGTGATGGATCCGGCCGCGCCCTTCGGGGCCGGCCCCGGCCATCTCGACGAGCTCGCCACGGCAACCGGCGCGGTCCTCGTCCGCGACCCGGTCGAGGGCTGGTCGGTCGCCGAAGGCTGCCGCCGCCTCTACACGGTCGCGACCCATGTCGGCTTCGAGACCTGCCTCGCTGGCGGCGCGGTCACCTGTTTCGGCGTCACCTTCTATTCCGGCTGGGGTTTTACCGACGACCGTCTCCTGACACCTCGCCGGACGAGCCGCCGCAGCGTCGCCGAGGTCTTCGCCGGCGCTTACCTGCTCTATTCGCGCTATTTCGACCCCTATGAGGGCCGGCCGAGCAGCTTCGAGGAGGCGCTCGAGACGCTCGACCTCGTCCGGACCCGGCATCGCGAGAACGCGACCCGCACGGTCTGCCTCGGCTTCGCACCCTGGAAGCGGCCCTGGCTCGCACGCACGCTCTCGGCCCCGGGCTTCCAGCCCGTCGTCTCCGATGCCGCGACCATCACGGCAGCGGAACTCCGCCGGGCGGACCGGGCCATCGCCTGGGCCAGCCGCGCCCCGCCCGGGACGGAGGAGGCCTGCCGGGCGGCCGGGATCCCGCTCCTCCGCATGGAGGACGGCTTCCTGCGCTCGATCGGGCTCGGCGTCGCGCTTCGGCAGGGGGCCTCCTACGTGCTCGACCGGACCGGCGTCTATTACGACGCGACCGGCCCGAGCGACCTCGAAACCCTGCTCGAGCAGCATGGCTTCGACGCCGCGCTCCTCGCCCGCGCCGCGAGGCTCCGCGCCCAGATCGTCGGCGCCCGGCTCAGCAAGTACAATGTCGGCACGGCCCCGATGCCGAACCTGCCGCGCGACCGCCCGGTCGTGCTGGTCGCCGGGCAGGTCGAGGACGATGCCTCGATCCGGCTCGGCGCCGCGACGGTGGTCGGCAATGCCGGCCTCCTTCGCCGGGCGCGCGAGCGCAATCCCGACGCCCTGATCGTCTACAAGCCCCATCCCGACGTCGAGGCCGGGCTGCGACCGGGCCAGCTGCCACCGGGCGAAGCCGCGAGCCTCGCCGACGTCGTGATCCGGGACGTCGCCGCCCCGGACGCGATCGACCGGGCCGACCGGGTCGAGGTCGCGACCTCGCTCCTCGGCTTCGAAGCCCTGCTCCGCGGAAAACCCGTCACGACGCATGGGCTGCCCTTCTATGCCGGCTGGGGCCTGACCGAGAGCCCCGCCTCGCCCCGCCGCACCCGGCGCCTCTCCCTCGACGAACTCGTGGCCGGCGCGTTGATCCTCTATCCCCGCTACATCGACCCGCCGACCGGCCTCCCCTGCCCGCCCGAGACGCTGGTGCGCCGTCTCGAGGCCGGCGATCCGCGCCTCACCCGCCGCGAGCGCACGGTCGAGGGCTATCTAAAGCAGGTCTGGTCCTTCGCCTGGCGCCGGCTGAACCGGAGCTGAGAGGACGACGCCCGCACGAAGACGACGGAAACACTACCACCACAAAGCCGCCGCCACGGGAGCCGGGACCGCGGAGGCGGTCTCGGCCGGTTGCAGCGAGCGGTCGAGAACCGTGAGAACACGGCGGGTGGCGGCGTCGAAGCCCTGCGCCAGAGGGTGGCGCGGACGGCTCAGGGCGAGCGGGATCTCGTCCTCGAGGCGGCCCGGCTTGGGGCGCATCACCAGCACGCGGTCCGCCAGCGTCACGGCCTCGGCGACGTCATGCGTCACGAGGACCACCATCGGCCGATGCTCCTCCCACAGCCCGAGCAGATGCTCGTGCAGGCTGGCGCGCATGAACGGGTCGAGCGCGGAGAAGGGTTCGTCGAGGAGGAGGAGCCGGGGCAGGGTCACGAAGGCGCGGGCGATCGCGACGCGCTGCTGCTGGCCGCCGGACAAGTCCTTGGGCCAGCGTCCGGAATGGCTGCCGAGTCCGACCTTCTCGAGCGCGTGCGCGGTGCGGTCTCGCCGCTCCGCCGCCGGCAGCGCGGCGAGGCCGAAGCCGACATTGTCCGCGACGCTGAGCCAGGGCAGCAGCCGGGGCTCCTGGAACACGACGCCGACCCCCGGATGCGGGCCCTCGATGCCTTCGTCGTCCAGGCGCATCGCCCCGCCGCTCGGCCGATCGAGCCCCGCGATCAGCCGAAGGAGGGTGGTCTTGCCGCAGCCGGACCCGCCGAGCAGCGCCACGATCTCGGAGGGCCGGACGGCGAGGGTGATGCCGCCCAGCGCGACCGTGCCGTCGGCATAGGTCTTGGCGACGCGCTCGAGCCGCAGCATCAGAGCCTGTCCCGCCGGACATCCTGCCATCGCAGCAGCGGGCGCGTCGCCAGCACGAGAAGCGCATCCGCGGCCTTGCCGAGGAGCGCGAAGGCGACGATCGCGGCCAGGATCTGGTCGGGCTTGCCGAGCTGCTGCCCGTCGACCAGCAGGTAGCCGAGCCCCTCCGAGGCGCCCATGAATTCGGCCGCGACGACGAACATGAAGCCGAGCCCGAGCCCCGACCGGAGCGCCAGCACGGCTTCGGGCAGGACCGCCGGCAGGAGGATGCGGCGCGCCAGTTCCGGCTCCGACAAGCGGAACACGCGGCCGATCTCGATCAGCTTCCGGTCGACGGAGAGGATGCCGCCGGCCACGCCGAGATAGACGGGAAAGAACACGCCGGCCGCGATCAGCGCGACCTTGGACGCCTCGAAAATCCCGAGCCAGAGGATGAAGAGCGGCACCCAGGCGATCGACGGGATGGCCCGCAGCGCCTGGATGGTCGGGTCGAGGAGGCGGCGAGCGATCTCGCTCGCACCCGAGACGACGCCGAGCAGGATGCCGGCGGCGGCCCCGAGGGCGAAGCCGACCGCGATGCGCCAGCCCGTCGCCCAGACATGGGTCGCGAGGTCTCCGGAGGCGGCGAGCCGGCCGAGTGCCGCGAGCACACGGCTCGGCGGCGGCATCAGCCGGCCACTCGCCCAGCCGAGGCCGACGGCCGCCTCCCAGCCGAGGCCGAGAAGGAGGGGCAGCGCCAGCGCCAGGACGAGGCGCGCGGTCGGCGGGCGCCATCCGACGCCGCCCGGCGGGCTCGCCTCGTCGGCGAGGTCAATCGCCCCGCGTCCGGCTTCGGCCGCGAGTTCCCCCGACATCATTCAGAAACCGGCTTCAGTGAGTGGGTTTCGCGAGATAGGCCGGTTCGATCAGCGCGTCCACCGCAGCCTGAACGTCGACATTCTGTTCGACGACGCCGGCTTTCTGCAGGGCGAGGCCGGCGGCCAGGATCGATGCGCGCTGCGGCGCCCCGATCGCGCTATGCGTCAGCTCGGTACGCTGGTCGATCTGCCGGTCGACCACCGCCGGCGGCAGCCTCGTGGCGGCCGCGAAGATGCGTTTCAACTCGGCCGGATGATCGAGGGACCAGCGCCGCGCCTCCTCGTAGATCCCGAGCACGCGGCGGACGAGCGCCGGGCTCTTGGCCGCGAAATCCTCCCGGACATTGAGGATGCCCCAGGTATTCGCCTCGGGCCTGCGGAAGAACAGGACGGCCCCGGTCTCGACCTCCGCCGCGGCCATCATCGGGTCGAGCCCGGCCCAGGCATCCACGTCGCCCCGCTCGAGCGCGAGCCGCCCGTCCGGATGCTGCAGCAGGACCAGCTTGACGTCCTTCTCGGTCAGCCCCGCCTCGGCCAGCGCCCGAACGAGGAAGATGTGCGGGTCCGTCCCGCGCGTCACCGCGACCCGCTTGCCCCGCAGCTCGGCGACGGAGGCGATGCCGGTTTCCTTGCGGGTCACGAGCGCGGTCCATTCCGGGCGCGAATAGACGTAGACCGCCTTGATCGGGTTCCCGTTGATCCGGGCGAGCAAAGCGGCCGAGCCGGCGGTCGAGCCGAAATCGATCGAGCCGGCATTCAGGAATTCGAGCGCTTTGTTCGAGCCGAGCGTCTGAACCCAGCGCACCGCGATCCCGTCCTTCTCGAAAGCGCGTTCGAGAAGCTTCTGCTCTTTCAGGACAAGACTGACGGGATTGTATGTCGCGTAGTCGATCCGGATTTCGCGCGGCACCTGCGCGTCGGCACGGCCCGCGACCAGCAAGGCCGAGGACGCAGCCACGGAACCCAGGAAAGCACGACGTGAGACGGCCATTACACGGCTCCCCGGACAACACACTGGCCGCGGACGATCCGGCCCAGGAGGATCACCGAGCCCGCGAGGCGAAGGGCGCCTCCGAGATGGGCCGGCCGAAAGGACGCCGCAGCTCTGGGCCAAAAGGCCTGATTCAGCCGTCTTGCTGCGTGCATAATAATGATCCGTCGAAAGAGGCCGGAATGTTGATCAGTTCTGCGGCGCGGGCAAGACGCAGATCGTTCTCTATTCTGACGCTTGCAGGAACTTTATTCTTCTACGTTGCACGGATCGGAGACGATCTCACCCGATTGCTGCGCGCCTGTTGCACAGGCCGGCCTCGAACCTGGTGAACCCGGCTTCCCGCAAGGGGCGGTACGGAAAGTTGCCAGGAGGGAAGACCGGGCAAGGCCTTTCCTGCCCGATGCCCGAGACGAACAAGTGCCGGGAAAATGTCTCGTCTCGTCTCGTCACGCTGCCTTGGCCTCGCTAAGCCCAGGCTCTCGGAGGAGAGCATCGTGGCGGCGCAGGCTTTGGGAACGCAGGCGGGAGTGGCGGAGCAAGAGGCGACGTCGGGGCCGAGGCGCCAGTCACTTCTCGCCGTCGCGGCCGTCATGCTCGTGGCGGGGGGCGGTCTTCTTGCAGCAGTCAGCCAATATGCAGGGGCAAAGCGGCAGCTTGTGGCGGAGCTCGAAACCGGCGCGGACCGTTTCGAGACCGTGTTTCGCGAGGCCGTAGAGTCCAGACTTCAGTCGCTCCGACTGGGCGCGGACATCCTGGCGCGCGACGAGAGCATCGCAGGGGCGCTGGCACGCCGCGACCGGACCGAGCTTTCCCAGCGCACCGTGAACTTCTACAACGATGTTCTCGCTCCCCGCTTCCGACTCTCCATTCTGGGCTTCCAGACCCCGGAGGGCATCACGTTCTTCCGGGCGCATCGGCCGTCGCTCCTGGGGGACGACGCCTCTGCGCGCACCGCGGTCGCGACGGCGCTCAAGTCACGCGTGTCGATCGCAGGCATCGAGCTCGGACGCATCGGTCCGGAATTGCGTGCGGTCACACCCATCGTCCTGGACGACAAGCTGGTCGGAAGCGTCGAGCTCGGCAGCGGCGTCCTCGAGCCGCTCCAGGTGGCAAGCCGAGCCACGGGCCTCGATTTCGCATTCGCGGTCGACGAGAAGGCCTCGGAGGCGCTCGACCGGCCTTACAATCCGCGGACCGACGTCCTGCGAACTGGCGCGCTGTATTTCGCCTTCTCCCGTCCCGAAATCCGCGAGATCCTGCAGGGCGCGGCCTTCGACCCTGCATCACCCGAGCCGCGGATCTTCGAGGCATCGGACCGAACGACTTTCGCCCAGACCATTCCGGTGAACGACATCGGCGGCCGCCCGATGACACGCATCACGCTCCTGCGCGATCTCACGGCTCAGCTCGCTGATCTCAGGACCTCGATCGCGCTGCGGACCACGGCCATCGGGACCTCGATCCTTCTCCTGGTATTGTTCGGCCTGTTCCGCTTCCGCAGCCTTCGGGCCGGCCTGGAACGGAGCTTCTCCGGCCGTCTGCAAGAGTTGCGCGAGAAGGCCCACGCTTACGACGCCCTTCGTCAACGCCTGCGCGACGTGGATGCATGGAAGATCGCCATCGTCAACGAGCTCGTTCTGCTGCTGAAGGATCCGCTCGTCGCGATCCAGGGCGCGCTCGAGACGGCCGGCGGTGCGCAACAGGCAAGCCGGACGCCGCTCCAACCGACCTCCTCGGCGCTCACCTTCGCGGCCGCGGAGATCCGGCGCCTTCGCGCGGCCCTCGACAGCCAGCTGGAGGTGATCGGCCTTCGCAACGGCTGGCGCTCGGTCGCGACGGAGCGGGTGACGCTCGGCGCGCTCGCCGGCAATCTGCCGGGCACGCTGCCCGGGGGGACGCCGGTGACGATCGTCGGCGAGACCGCGGATCTGCAGGTCGCCGGGGATCGTGCCCTGCTTCGCTCGGCCTTCGCGGCGGTCACCGCGGCCCTGGACCGGCTCACGGAGGCCGACACGCTTTCCTTCCAGGCCGAGCTCCGTGGAAGCGAGATCGTCGGCCGGCTCGCCGGGCCCGGCCGGTGGCGGGCGGACACGCCCCGGCTCGACGACACGGCGCCCCTCGGCTCCCTCGCGGCCGGTGAGCCGGACGACGGGCTCGCCGCGGCTCGGGCCGTCTTCGAGCGGCTCGGCGGGAGCCTCGACGTGGTAGCGACGCCGGGCGAGGTCGGCTTCAACTTCACCCTGCGGCCCGCCTGAGATGCTGCCGCAACTGTTCCGTCCCTCCGCCGCGCTGGCGCTTGCCTTCGTCGCGCTCTCCCTCCTGGTGCTGTTCGAGGGTCTGCTGGCGCAGCCGCTGACATTCCTGACAGGGCTCCCGCTCGCGGAGGTCAAGCGGGGCCAAGTCGCGACGCTGGCCTTCGTCGCAGCGCTGATCGTCGCCCGGGCCGTCCGGCGGGACTTCGTCCACGGCATCCTGGAGGCCCGGGCCGGCAAGGCTCTTCCGGCCCTTCTCGGCGACATCATCTGGATCGTGGTCGTTCTCACGGCGGCGATCCTGATCATGCTGCTCGTCTACGATCGGGACGTCACCGCCATCGTGGCGACGGGCGGCCTCGGCCTCGCGGTGCTCGGCATCGCGCTTCGCGACGTGATCCTCGCCGTCTTCACCGGCGCCGCGTTGAGCGTCGAGAACACGTTCACGGTTGGCGATCACGTCAAGATCGGCGAGGTGGAAGGAACGGTGGTGCAGACGACGTGGCGCAGCACCACGATCCTGACCTCGGCCCGGCGGCTCGTCTCCATCCCGAACGCGGCGCTCGGGGCCACCCTGATCACCAATTTCGACAAGCCGGACAGGAGCGAGCAGCGCATCCTGGAGGTCTGTCTCGACTACGACGTTTCGGCCGACTCTGCCGAGCGCCTGCTGCTCGCAGGCGTGCTCGGCGCGGCGGGGGTCTCGCTGGTGGAACCTCCGCGGGTCCACGCGGTCCGCCTCGAACAGGACGGCGTGATCTATGCCGTCCGCTACGTGATCGCCGACAATCGCCAGGGCCTCGCCGCCGACCACGCCATCATCAAGGGGGTGCTCGCGCGCCTTCGCGATGCCGGCATCGGCGTCGCCTATCCGAAGCAGGAGGTCGTCAACACGGACCGGCGGGTCCGTGTGGCCGACCGGCGCCTCGACCGGACGCTTCTCGTGCAGCAATGCGGGCTGTTCCAGGGATTGTCGGCCGAGGTGCAGAAGCGCATCGCCGACGCGCTGATCGAGTTGCAGGTGCCCCCAGGCGCCGAGATCGTGCGGGCAGGCGATCGCCGCGCCTCGCTGTTCATCGTCGGCGAGGGGCTGATCGCGCGCAGGCGGGCACGCCCGGATTCGGTCGGCTTCGTCGAGGAGCGCTTCGTCGCGACGCAGGCTTTCGGTCGCCGAGCGCTGTTTGCCGCCTTGCCGCATTCCGGCCAGACCTACGCGGCGACGGCGAGCCTCGTGTTCGAGCTCACGAGAGTCGCCTTCTCCGAGATCATGGCCGAACATCCGGAGATCAAGCCTATCCTTGCGGAGGCTCTGGCGACGGCGCCCCCGACCCAGATCGACGATGGGTTCGACGTGAGATCGCGGCGCGGACGACGTGGCCGGCCGGCGATTTTCTATCTCGGCCAGATGGAGGCGCTCGAAGCCGACCGCACGGTGCGGGATCAAACGCCGGTGCGTGACGCTGCGTCCTCGGCCGTGTGAGCCGAGCCAGCAAATCCCCGACCGCCTGCTCTAGCCCAGCAGCCCGCGCCCCTGTTAGCTATCGAGACAAGGCCCAGGAGCGGCCGGGTGGGAGGATTTGTGAGCCAGACCGTCTTCTCGAATGCTGAGACCTTCCGGCCCAACGCCCCCGTCCCGGCGCCGCGCTTCGCCGGGCTGCCGCGGCTCAACTTCGTCTACGGCCACAACGACCCGGAGCAGGTGCCGGCCGCCGAGCTCGCCGACTGCGCCGCCAAAGTCCTGGCGGAGAACGGCCATCTGCTCGGGATGTACAATCTCGGCCAGGCGCCGCAGGGCCATGACCGGCTGCGCCAATTCGTGGCCGACAAGCTCGGAAAACGGAGCGGCATCCGCTGCGCATCCGACGACGTCCTGATCACCTCGGGCTCGCTCCAGGCCATGGATCTCATCAATGCGCTGCTCGTCGGGCCGGGCGACACGGTGATCCTCGAGGAATTCACCTACGGGGGCGCGATCACCAAGGTGCAAAAACTCGGGGCCCGCGTGGTCGGGGCGCCGCTCGACGAAGGCGGGATCCGGATGGATCGGCTCCGGGCGATCCTGGAGGAACTGCGGAGCGAGGGCGTGCGGCCACGCTACATCTACACGATCCCGACCGTGCAGAATCCCACGGGCTCGATCATGGACCTCGGGCGGCGGCACGAGCTCTTGGCCCTGTCGCGCGAGTTCGGCGTGCCGATCTTCGAGGACGAATGCTATGCCGACCTGGTCTGGTCGGGCGAGCGGCCGCCGGCGCTCTACGGGCTCGACCCGGAGCGCGTCATCCATATCGGGTCCTTCTCGAAGTCGCTCGCGCCTGCCCTCCGCATAGGCTACGTCGTCGCCCCCTGGGACGTGCTCGGGCGGCTCGTCGCGTCCAAGACCGATGCCGGATCGGGCGCGCTCGAACAGATGGTGGTCGCCGAATACGTGACGCGCGAGTTCGACCGCCATGTCGACGCGCTGCGGGCGGGACTCGGGGCGAAGCTCGCCGTGCTGGTGGACGCGATCGAGCGCGAATTCGGCACCGCGGCCGAGATCTTCCACCCGAAGGGCGGCATCTTTCTCTGGCTGAAGCTGCCCGACGGCGTCGACGTGCGGAGCTTTGCCCAGGCGGCGCTCGACCAGGGGCTCGCCTTCAATCCGGGCCCGGACTGGTCCTGCGATCCCGAGGCGGCGAAGAGCCATATGCGGCTCTGCTACGCGCTCCCCTCCGAGGGCGTGATCCGCGAGGGCGTGGCCGAACTGGCCCGGATCTCGTTCGAGCATACGGGCGTCCCGGCCCGCAGCGCCAACCGGGCCCGGGCATGAGCGAGCCGCCCGAAGACGTGACCGAGGCTGCCGTCGCAGCCGGGATCGCGAGCTTCATGCAAACCTTCGGCCGGGTGCCGGAGAATTTCCGGCTGATGGCCGAGCATGCGCCCGGCGCCTTCGCGGGCTACGGCCTGATGCGCAGCTTCGCCATGCGGGGCGAGGCTGAGGGCGGGGCGCTCGACCTCAAGACGAAGGAGCTCGTCTTCGCGCTCCTCGACACGCTGGTCGGCCAGACCGAGGCCGCCAAGCGCCACGCCGAGGCGGCGATGGAGCATGGGCTCACGGTGCCGGAACTGGCCGAGGGGCTGGTCCAGGTGATGATGGTCGGCGGCATCACGACCTGGAATAGGTCGGGCGCCGAGGTCTTGCGGCATGCGGTGGAGCGGGCGGAGCGCTGAGCCTGAAGGTGCGCGGGCCGGGGCGGACGACCTCTCCGGCGAGCGCGTCCCCCTCACCCTGCCCTTCTCCCCCTCGGGGAGGGTTCCCGCGCAGGCCGTCAGCGCGCGACCGGCGGACTCCGCGGCAAGAGGAAGGTGAGGAGCCCCAGCGCCGGCAGCCAAGCGGTGAGCCGGAACACCTCGAGGATGCCGATCCGGTCGGCGATCACGCCAAGCCCGGCCGCCGCGACTCCGCCAAGGCCGAAAGCGAGCCCGTAGAACAGCCCGCCGACCAACCCGACCCTGTGCGGCACGAGGTCGATCGCGTAGATCAGGATGGCCGAGAAGGCGCTCGCCATGATGAAGCTGATCACCACGCTCAGCACGCCCGTCCAGACGAGGTCCGCATGCGGAAGGGCGAGCGCGAAGGGGAGCGTCCCCAGGATCGACAGCCAGATGACGCGATCGCGGCCGATCCGGTCACCGATGATGCCGCCCAGGATCACGCCGGCCGCCCCGACGACGAGGTAGAGGAAGAGCATCACCTGCGCAGTCTGGATCGGCACGCCGAACCGCTCGATCAGGTAGAAGGTGTAGAAGGAGGTGAAACTCGCCGAATAGGCGTTCTTCGAAAACAGCAGCACGACCAGCACGCCCATGGCGAAGACGACGCGGCCGGAGGGCAGCGAAACGGCCGCCGTGTCGTCGGCAGCGGACCTCGCCTTCGCGGCTGCGACCTGCTCCCGGCGTAACGCCGCGTAGCGCCCGGCTGTCCAGGCCATCAGGACCATGGCGGCGAGCGCGACCACAGAGAACCAGGACAGGCTCTCCTGCCCTTGCGGGACCACCACGGCGGCCGCCAGAAGCGGACCGATCGCGTAGCCGGCATGGCCCCCGACCTGGAACACCCCCTGGGCGAGCCCCTGCCGGCCGGCCGCCGCGTGGCGCGCCATGCGGGTGGCCTCGGGATGGAACACGGCCGAGCCGAGCCCGACCATGCTGGCCGAGACGAGGACGGAGCCGTAGCTCGCCGCAAAGGAGAGGCCGAGCAGCCCGGTCAGGGTCGCGCCCATCCCGACCACCATCGCGTAGGGCCAGGGCCGCCGGTCGGTAACGTAGCCGAGGAGCGGCTGCAGTAGGGACGAGGTGACCTGGAAGGCGAGCGTGATCAGGCCGACCTGGGTGAAATCGAGCGCGTAGGTTTCCTTGATCAGCGGATAGGTCGCCGGGATCATCGACTGCAGCAGGTCGTTCAGCAGATGCGCCACGCTCAGCGCCACCAGCACGGGAATCAGCGGCCGGCTCGCGGCGGTATGAGGCGTTACGGCGATCGTGGACATGGAGACGCCTTGAGCCCGCTGCGGTCGCTGGTCAACGTCGCCCGGTGGAGGGCTGGCTTGCGGGCCAGGCTTGCCCCGATGCCGGCGATGCAGGCGCGGCCGGGTCCGGCAAGCGTCAGGTCCGGCAGGCCCCTTCGAGGGCAGACGCCTCGGCCGCCATCATCCTGGCCCGGGCCGACAGCTTCTCGGTCTCGCTCTTCAGCTGGCCGCAGGCGGCCAGGATGTCGCGGCCGCGGGGCGTGCGAACCGGGGAGGCGTAGCCGGCCCGGAAGACGATATCGGAGAAGCGCTCGATCCGCTCCCAGGGCGAGCATTCGTAGGCCGTGCCGGGCCAGGGATTGAACGGGATGAGGTTGATCTTCGCCGGGATGCCGCGGAGCAGCCGAACGAGTTCGCGCGCATCGGAATCGGAATCGTTCACGCCCTTCAGCATCACGTATTCGAAGGTGATGCGGCGGGCGTTCGAGACGCCCGGATAGTCGCGGCAGGCCTGCAGCAGAGCCGCGATCGGGTAGCGCCGATTGAGGGGCACGAGTTCGTTCCGGAGATCGTCCCGGACCGCATGGAGCGAGACCGCCAGCATCGCGCCGGCCCGTTCGCCGAGCCCGGGCAGTTCCGGCACGACGCCAGAGGTCGAGACGGTGATGCGGCGGCGAGACAAGGTGAGCCCCTCGCCGTCCGCCATCACCTCGACCGCGTCGACGACATTGTCGAGGTTATAGAGCGGCTCCCCCATCCCCATGAAGACGACATTGGTGATGGCGCGATCGCCAGCCTCGGGCACGAGCCCGTCGGTCGGCCGGATGCCCCCCGGCCAGTCGCCGAGCCGGTCGCGGGCGACCACGACCTGGGCCGCGATCTCGGCCGCGGTCAGGTTGCGGACGAGCCGCTGCGTTCCAGTATGGCAGAAGGAGCAGGTCAGCGTGCAGCCGACCTGCGAGGAGACGCAGAGCGTGCCGCGATCTGCTTCGGGAATGTAGACGCACTCGATCTCGGCCGCTCGGCCGCCGTGATCCTGCGGATGGGACGGCATGCGCAGCACCCATTTCCGGGTGCCGTCGCGAGAAACCTGTTCGGTCACGACCTCCGGCCGGGCGAGTGACGCCGTCGCGACGAGGCGCTCTCGCAAGGCCTTGCCGACATTCGTCATCTCGTCGAAGCGCGTGATGCCCCGATGGTAGATCCAATGCCAAAGCTGCGCGCCCCGCATGCGCACTTCGCGCTCGGAGACGCCGGACGCAACGAGATGAGCGGCGAGGCCTGACCGGGTCAGGCCGACGAGCGAGGGAAGGCCCTGCACCGGCGAGAAGCCACCCTCGGTCGGCGTCGAGGGTGGGGCGATGCGGGGTTCCGCCGTCGAAGATAAGGAGGAAAGCATGTCGGGCGGTCCTGCCGGAAAAGGCTGACAGCCCGCATCGGCGGGCCTCGTTCAGGTGCCGGCCGCCATGGCCGTTTCGAGGGCTGAGAGCTGGCTCTCGCTCGCGGCCCGCTCCTGGCCGGCCGGGTTCCTGACGCGATAGTGGAATTCGCCGTTGGGCGTTTCGGGCATGAGCCGAACCACCTCGTAGACTGCGCTGCCGGCAGGATCGGGGTAGCGGTGCGTCATGCGAACGTGCTGTCCAACACGGAAGCGATGCTCTGCCATGGCATACTCCTGTACTGTCCCGAGGCTCCGCACTGGTCAGGAAGGCTCGGGAAATGGGGTCGGGCGCCCAGACGGGCTCGCGCAACCGGCGCATCCAGGCAAGAGACGCCGGGACGGCAGATACGTTGACGCCAGCATAGCATGACGACCAACGTATGTCTTGCAAAACGGCCCGGTCCAGCCGGGCCTTGAGCGGCCCGGGATCCCGGGCCGCGACCGGCTCCGCGTGAGGCGAAGCCGAGGCTGGATCAGGCCGCCTCGATCTTCGAGACGGCCAGCTTGCCGGAGCGCCGGTCGGTCTCGGTCTCGAAGGAGACCTTCTGGCCTTCGGCCAGGCTGCGCAGGCCGGCACGCTCGAGAGCGGTCGCATGGACGAACACGTCCTTGCCGCCGCCATCCGGCGAAATGAAGCCGTAGCCCTTGGTTTCGTTGTAGAATTTCACCGTTCCGGTGTCCATGACGTCTATCCTCTTACATTCCATGCCGGGATGACCCGCGACGTCGCGGGCTGCCTCGGCAAACCGATATTTGGGGGGAGTCTGAACGTCTGCCGATCACGAAGAAGGCGAAACGGCCCAGCTTCGGCGGCCAAAATCGATAACAGGGAGATAGGCCGGCCAGAGGGCAGGCGCAAGCCCGATCGGAAAATCGGAGCCTAAGGATCGCCCAGTCGCGCCTTTCGGCCGCGCCTTCGCGGCGCGACCGGGAGCCCTGGGCGCTACTCGGCGGCGTGTTGGGCGTGCAGCCGGGCCCCGCCGGCCAGGAGCTTGTTCAGGGCGCCGAGATAGGCTTTCGCCGAGGCGACCAGAGTATCCGGGTCGGCCCCGCGCGCCGTGACGCTGCGGCCCTCGGCACCGAGCCGGACCGAGACCTCGGCCTGGGCGTCGGTTCCCTCGGTCACGGCATGGACCTGGTAGAGTTCGAGCAAAGCCTCGTGCGGGACCAGCACCTTGATGGCGTTGAACACGGCGTCGACCGGTCCGTTGCCGTCCTGCTCCTCGGTCGCGTGGCGGCCGTCGATATCGAGCCGGATCGTCGCGCGCTGCGGCCCGCGCGTGCCGGCGATCACTGTCAGCGAGACGAGCCGCACGCGGTTGTGCAACTCCGCCACGTTCTCGTCGACCAGCGCCTCGATATCCTCGTCATAGACGGTCTTCTTGCGGTCGCAGAGGTCCTTGAAGCGCACGAACACGTCCTGGAGCTGGTTGTCGGACAGCCGATGTCCCATCTCCTCGAGCTTCGACCGGAAGGCGGCCCGGCCCGAATGCTTGCCCATGACAAGTGTCGTCTTCGACACGCCGACCGAGGCCGGGGTCATGATCTCGTAGGTCTGAGTGTGCTTCAGCATCCCGTCCTGGTGGATGCCGGATTCGTGCGCGAAGGCGTTCCGGCCGACGATCGCCTTGTTGTACTGGACCGGGAACGAGGTGGCGGAGGCGACGGCCTTCGAGACCCGCGTCAGCATCGTGGCGTCGATGCCGGTATCGTAGGGCAAAACGTCGGAGCGCGTCCGGATCGCCATCACGATCTCTTCCAGGGCCGCGTTGCCGGCCCGCTCGCCGATCCCGTTGATCGTGCATTCGATCTGGCGCGCGCCGCCCTCGACGCCCGCGAGGGTGTTCGCCACCGCCATGCCGAGATCGTTGTGGCAATGGACCGAGAAGATGGCCTTGTCGGAATTCGGCACGCGCTCCCGCACTGTCCGGAACAAGGCGCGATACTCGTCCGGCGTCGTGTAACCGACGGTGTCCGGGATGTTGACGGTAGTGGCGCCGGCCCGGATCACGGCCTCGACGCAGCGGCAGAGATAATCGATCTCGGTCCGGGTGCCGTCCTCGGCCGACCATTCCACGTCTGCGACGAGGTTCCGGGCGCGCTCCACCGCCGCGATCGACATCGCGAGCACCTCATCGGGCGATTTCTGCAGCTTGTACTTCATGTGCACCGGCGAGGTGGACACGAAGACATGGATGCGGCCGCGCTCGGCGAAGCGCACGGCGGCCCCGGCCCGGTCGATGTCGTTCGCGGCGGTGCGGGCGAGGCCCGCGACGATCGCGCGCTTGGTCCGGCGCGCGATCTCGGCCACGGCCTCGAAATCGCCGTTCGAGGCGGCCGGGTAGCCGGCCTCGATCACGTCGACGCCCATCGTGTCGAGGAGGTCGGCGACCTGGAGCTTCTCCTCGAAGGTCATGGTCGCGCCAGGGCATTGCTCGCCGTCGCGGAGCGTCGTGTCGAAGATGATGACGCGTTCAGGGGTGCGCGGGGTCGTGTCGGTCATGTTCCTGGCCTTCTCGCTGGCGGCGCCCGCAGGGCGCCCTCGGGCTGAACCTCGATCCCCTGAGCGCCCAGGCGCTCGCGCCCGGCCGGCCCTCAGGGGCGGCTAAGAAG
>NZ_CAXTAZ010000036.1:0-50365 GCF_964242715.1 uncultured Enterovirga sp. | reverse complement strand
TCGAACACCGCCGGAAAGGTCCAAGCGCGGTCACCGGACGAACTTGACGAAACTGCCTAACCTGACGATGTTAGCCGACGTCTGGAGGCGCGAGATGGCAGTCGTCAAGGGTAAGAGCCGGTCCGCGCGCGCCCGCGTCGTCGCGGGTGGGCGACATGTGATGCGCTTAGCCTCGACTGGCCAGTACGTCGGGGCTGGTGCCGGTGGTGCCGAGATAACCCTGGCTCCGAGTGTGTTCGGCGAGATCATTGGCCGGAAGGGGACCGCAAAGGGCCTGCTTACTGGCTTCGGCAAGGCTGTTCATCGTGCCGAGCAGTCGGGGAGGGCGGTTCGCCTGACGGTGCTCGTCGAGCCAGGGAAGCCGGTATCGAAGGTGGCTGTCGAGGACGCCGTCGATCAGCGCCCTCGGGACGAGCTCGATGAAGCTCTGACCGAGGCACGTCAGCGTGGAGCGAAGCGCGCTGCTGAGATCCTGCAGGCCCCGGACATGCTGAGCGCCGACCAGTTCGCGGCCGCGATCGGGGCGACCCGGGAGACGGTGCACCAGAAGCGCCGCCGCGGAGAGGTGCTCGGGATCGAAGGCGCGAAGCGCGGCGTCCGCTTTCCGGAATGGCAGATCGGCGCCGATGGTCGACTCTTGGCCGGGCTTCCGCGGCTCATTGAGGCGCTCGGCAAGCATCCCTGGGCCGTGCACCGCTTCCTGCTTCAGCATCATCCGGAGCTCGACGGCTCGAGCGCGCTCGAAGCGCTTCGTCGTGGCCGCGTCGACGAGGTGCTGGCGACGGCGCAGGGCGTGGGAGAGGGCGCGTTCGCGTGATCGCCGCCACAGGCTGAAGCCGTGCTTCCGCCGGCCGGCTTCGGGTCGCGTCCGCTCGACCTCCATGAGGTCGCGCCCGGCGAGATCTGGCGACGCCTCTACGGGACGCGCCACCCGGATCCGCTCGGGTTCGGTCGTGGCGCGAGCCGGTTCAGCGACGCGCGCACGGGCATCCTGGATGCCGATCGCTTCGGCGTCGTCTATCTCGGGAGCACGCTCAAGGTGTGCTTCCTCGAAGCGATCCTGCGTGACCGCGGCAATGGTAGGCTCGGCGACTGGCTCGTTGAGGCGGCCGAACTGGACGGCTGGAGCTGCGCCGAGATCGTGGTTGATACTCCCTTGAGGCTCGTCGATCTACGCGGCGACGGGCCTGCCCGGATGGGCATCCCGTCCGATGCCCTGAGAGCCTCGTCGCAAGGTCTCGGCCAGGCGTGGTCGGCCGCTGTGTGGGCGCACGATGAGCGGCCGGACGGGCTGATCTACTCGTCCCGCCTGAACGAGGACACGAACGTCGTCGTGTACGATCGTGCGCTCCCGAAGCTCAGGGCGACCGCCACGCCGAGGCTGCTTGAATGCCGCTCTGAACTCGCGGACGTGCTGCGAGACCTCGCGGTCGCGCTGATCTGACCCTGCGGCGTCGGTCAGTTCGATCGCTCTGGGCCCGGGACCGCGGTGGACACCACTTCGTCGATGATCTCGGCGGCGCCCGCTCCCTCGTACCTGGCGAATGCGACCGACCAGAACAGGAGCTCACCGGGGTTGCGCGCGACGAAGGCTTCGATCAGCCGCCAGCCGAGATGCCGCTGGGCCAGCTCGTTCGGCAGGGCCTCGAGCTTGGCCAGCTCGGCTTCGATGTGCAGACGGGGGTCACGGCAGGTCATGGGCTCTTGCCTGGATCGGTTCGGTCTGGGATGGTCGCAGCTGTCGAGTCGGATGGAAGATGAGCGGATCGTCGGCGAAGCAGTCATTGCCGGCGAGCATCAAGTCAGCAGGATTCTTGGGTCGCGGCGAAGCGTGCGAGGCAGCAGCGTTAGGGTTAACGTCTTACGTCACTCCTCGGCTAAGCCGTTGCACTCCTTTACACGGGCTCCGGTCTTAGTTCCATAAGATATATTCTGAGCGGCGGAACCTCCCTCTGGAGAAGCGCTTCAGTTCCATAATTAAGCTTATGCGAATGGGAGCTGTAGACGCCCGATAGAGATGTCGCCGCTCTCCCCGTTCCAGATGTCACTCTCCCGAGACGGGTGGCGCTGATCAAGGTAGCCGGCGACGTGGAACGGTGTGATCTCGGCAAGCGAGCGGACGCCGGCGGCCGCGCACCAAGTGAGGAACG
This sequence comes from uncultured Enterovirga sp., assembly GCF_964242715.1. Lineage (NCBI taxonomy): Bacteria > Pseudomonadati > Pseudomonadota > Alphaproteobacteria > Hyphomicrobiales > Methylobacteriaceae > Enterovirga > uncultured Enterovirga sp. The sequence continues at coordinate 48,215 of NZ_CAXTAZ010000036.1, read as the reverse complement.
TGCTCACGTCGCGGCCGTAGGCGCGGCGGGTGTTCGGGTTGCGGATGTGGGCGGTGAAAAACTCAAGGAAGCGCCAATGGGCGCGCTCACCGCTCGCGGCAACGAGCGCCGGCGCCACAGGCGCCGACCCCGAGGTGACGACCAAGGCCTCTTGAGCCCGAGCGATCGGCAGCGTGTCGGTTATCCGCCGCGATCCCTGCGCCACGCCGGCGCGATCGTCCATCAAGAGCAGCTCCGCCTTTATCGCAATGGCAAGCGCGATGGCGGCCTGCTCGCCGGCGTCGAGACGCGGGAGGCCTGCATCGCTCTCCGCCGCCGCCCGAGATGGTCAGCCAGGGCGGCGGTGCTCCTGCCCAGGTCTGGACGGCTTGCGGCGCACCCGGATGGAGCATCTCGGCTTGCACGGCAGCGGGGATGACGACGGCCTCGAACAGGCGTGGCAGAAGGTCAATCTCGCCGATCAGCACCAGATACTACAGCGGCCCGGTGTCCGCGACGACGATGCGCACGCGAATCAAAAGCCAAGCCGGTTCAGGGTATCCCGCTCCCGGCCTAGATCGGCCGCTGCGTAGGCGTGGAAGATGCCGTGCACCTTGAGGAAGCCGTCCAGCTCGTGGCGTGTAGAAAAGCCATGCAGCTGGCGCAGCTCGGCCTCGGTCAGTCGTCCGACCTGGTATTCGGCGAGGGCGAATGCCTCCAGAGCGCGCGGCGCGACAGATCGCCGGCTTCGCCCACCCGGGCTGCCAGATGGTCGGGAATGGGCAGCGTCACGTTCTCGACCGGAAACTACGCCGTGTGCGGGTCCGGCGCAATGTCTAACGCATCATAAAGATGTTACCATGGATTGCAAGGTCGGAACCAGCATGCCAGACGTAGATGTCGCATGGGGTTTTAATGGCGCACAGCACGGTGGGTAATCACGCGCGAGGACTCCGGCTTGGCACGGTGCCTCGGTAAACGAGAAAGGATCGAACGACAGACCATCGCCATTTGCCGCTTGCAGCACCACGCGCAAGCCGCCTAAGCTTCAACCCAGATGTGTGCCAGAGCCTCCGCTCGTGACCATTGCCCCTACCATGAAAGAACCGAGGGCGCGTCCTGACATCTCCCCGGTCTGTTTGGTTTACTGGGGAACGAAAGGTGGCGGATCGATTTTCACGCTGCGACTGGTCACGCATCTATTGGGGCAGCAACCTGATACGCCCGTTGTGGTGTCGATCCGTCGGGAGAATTGCGATTTACAGCAATTCCACGAACTGGCGAGTCATGTTGAGATCATTGAGCTAGGCGGGTCCGTTCAGCTCCTCCGAGCTCCCACGACGGCGTTGCGAGCCGTTTCAACGCACGCTCGACGCTTGAGGGCGCTGAGGCCCTCCGCCGTCGTGTTCACGATGAACTCACCATTATGCGTGCCGCTCGCGCTGCTTCTCCGTGCGGCTCGGGTCCGGATTGTTTACGTCGTCCACGACGCCGCGCCTCACCCGGGTGATTATTATCCGGCTCTGCAACGCCTGACACATACTGTATTGATGGCCTGCGCCAACGATGTCGTGGCTTTGTCACATTTCGTGCAGCAGGAGCTCCTTCGAAAACGACCATCCCATTCAGGCGAAATTCGGATGATTGCGATTGAGGCCCTCGAACCGGTACGAGAGGGCTCGCACCCTTCCATGCCGCCATCGCGGCCGCTCGCGCTGCTCTTCCTAGGGCGGCTGCTCGCCTACAAAGGGCTTCCATTCCTGCGCGAGGTCCTCGAGCCCATGCGAGGCCGGTCTGACTGGCACCTCACGATCGCCGGAGAGGGTCCCCTCGCTGGCTGGGTCTTGAACGCCTTTGCGGACTGGCCACAGGTTACGCTCGAACTCGGGTGGGTCGACGAGGCGCGGTTCGATGCCTTGATCGATGCGCATCACCTTCTGCTGTGTCCTTACACGGAGGCGAGCCAATCCGGCGTGGCTGCCCGTTCACTCGCACGTGGTCTGCCGACCATCGCGACGCCGGAGGGAGCACTACCGGAACAGATCCGCCGGCTCGATCCGGGCCTGGTCGCGGACGCGACCACACCGGAAGCCTTCCGCCGAGCGCTGACTCGCATCCTCGATGACCCTAATCGGATCGGGCGACTTTCGACGAAGAGCCTAGCGCTCACCCGCAGCTTGCGCGAGAGGGCGGGATGGATTGACATCGTGACCTCACGACCGCGTTGATGTGGGAGAGCGTCTGGCGCTTGCAGGACGAGACGGCCCGAAGATGAAAATCGCTCTCGTGACCGAGCGGTTCGACGCGAGCTTCGGTGGCCTGGAGCGCTGGACGATCGACTTTGCGTCTTTCCTGGCGAAGCGGGACCACGAGGTCCATGTGGTCGCCTTTGGGGGTGCGGAGAAGCCCGGGATCCGGCTGCATCGTGCCAACGCGGCAACCACGGAATGGGGCAAGGCTCGGGCGCTCGACCGAGCGATCGCGACGCTTGGGGCTGTGGTCGTCCATGACACCGGCCTTAGCTGCTCGGGCGACGTGTTTCAGCCCCAGACTGGATCGAGGCTCGCGAGCCTTGATCGAGAGATCGCCGCGCACAGCCGAGTACGGCGCTTGAAAGCGTCGATATCGCCCCAAACGCAGGGCCGGCGGCTGATGATGTCTGTCCTCGAGCGGAGGCAAATCGCTCACGCCCGCGCGATCATCGCGGTATCTGGACGGGTGCGTGATCTCATCACGGCTCGCTACGAGGTCAATCCAGCTTTGATCAGCATCGTCCGCAACGGGATCGATCCCGGCCGATTTTCCCGCGCACGGCTCGCGCCCTTGCGGGATGCGTCGCGGCGCCGCCTCGGGATCGCCGACGGCGAGACGCTATTCATTTCTGTCGCGCACAATCTGCGGTTGAAGGGTGTCGATATTTCGCTGCGAGCGTTAGCGGCACTTCGGGCGGATAACCGTTCGGCCCGGCTCGTCGTGGCAGGCGGCGTGCCCGAGCCGAGCCTGGCGGCGCTTGCCGCTAATCTCGGCATCGGCGAGCGCGTGACCTTCACCGGTTTCGATCCCGAGATCGAGCGCTTGTATGCGGCCGCCGACGTCTTCGTGCATCCGACCCGCTGGGACGCCTGCAGCGTCTCGACAATCGAGGCGCTGGCCTGCGGCCTGCCCGTGATCACAAGCGAGGCTGATGGCGCCTCGGAGCTCGTCCGGTCCGGCGAGACCGGATTCGTTCTCACGGATCCAGAGGACGACAAGGCTCTGAGCCGAACGATGGACACGCTCACCGATCCGCTTCATCGAGAACGCATCCTCGCGGCCCTGGTCCAAGCGGCCCCGCCTCTCGCCCAGGATTTCAGCGCGATCGAGGCGGTGCTGGCCGAGGTCTCCGCAGACAAGCGCTGATGTGCGCGGATCATCCGTCGAGCGTGCGCCGCCACAGCGTGATCAGATCGGCGACAGAGCGGTCCCACGAGAACGCGGCGGAGCGGAGGAGGCCCGCGGCGCGGCGCTCGCTCCACAGGGTTGGATCGTCTATCAGCCGCCGCAGACCGTCGCGGATCGCCTCGACGTCGAGCGGGTCCACCATCACGCCTGCGGACCCGGCGATTTCGGCCGTGGCGGTTGTTGAGGCGGCGAGCACCGGCGTGCCCGCCGCCATCGCCTCCACGACGGGAAGGCCGTAGCCCTCGTAGAGGCTGACCATCGGCATGAGCCGCGCTCGTGCAACCAGCGCCGCAAGGCTAGCATCGGGCACGAAGCCGAGCAGCCGCAGGTCGCCCGCACGCTGCGCGGCATCCGTCCTGGCGAGCACCGGACCCCAGCCGTCGCCACCCACGACGACAAGCGGATAGCGACGCCGGATGTCGGTCGGGAGGCCCGCATGCGCGGCGGCGAGGCGATCGAGGTTCTTGCGCGGTTCGAGCGTCGTGACCGCCAGAACGTAGCCGCGGTCGGCGAGGCCGTAGCGATCGAGAACGCCTTGCGCATCCTCGGCGCCCATCGGCCGGAACCGGGCCGATGCCGCGCCCGGTACGACCGCCACCGATTTGTCCCCGATCGGAAAATGCCGGCGCAGTTCCGCGGCGGTGAAGGCAGACACGCAGGCGAAGGCCTGCGCTTGCCGTAGCCACCGCGGCACGTTTCGCTCGAGCCAGCGCAGTCGCCCGGGCGGCATCAGGTCCGGTCGCTCGCGCCAGAACAGGTCGTGGACCGTCACGGTGCAAGGCCCGTCGAACGGGACGGGAATGAGGTTTGTTTCGTGGTAGATCACCGGACAGTCCGCAGAGCGTCCGAGCCGGTCGAGCCGCCGCCCAAGCGCGCGCATCCGGACGCGGTTGCGGAGGGCGCGCAAAGGGCCGACCTCGCCCAGGATCCCGCCGAGCGTGTCGCGGATACCCGAGCGCGGCGTCGGCGCTGCTTCGTCACCGGCCTCGGCCTGCGGGATCTCGGCCGTCGTCCGCACGGCGCCGCCTATCAGAAGGGCGAGATCCTCGATCGCGTGATGACCGGCGAGCCGCGTGGCGACCTCCAGGGTGTAGCGCCCGACTCCGCTTCGCGCACCGTGCAAGCCATCCGCGCCCAGGAGGACGCGGATCGGGCGCGTCATGCTCGCACCGGCCGTTCGAGCGCATCGAGAAACCTCGTGGTCGAATAGGCCCGAGCGATGGTTCTGGCGGCCTGCGCGCCCTTTCGCGTCACGCCATCCCGATCCGAGGCCGCCGCGCGCATCGCCGCCACCGCGGCGCCTGGATCCGGTTCGCCCCAGATCGCACCATCCAGGGCATAGCGTCCTGTGTCATCACGAACCGGCACCGGCCGCGCCTCGACCGGCCAGCCGTTCTCCCGCGTCACGAACTCCGCCGTGGCAGACCAATCCGTCGCGATCACCGGAACGCCCCGCTGCATGGCTTCGGCCGGCAGGAGACCAAACCCCTCCGACCGATGCAGCGACACCAGGACGTCGATGCGACGCCACCAGCTTTCAATGCCTTCGGGCCCGAGATTGCCGAGTTCCAGGTCGATCGGGGCTCCTGGCTGCGCGAGGAGTTCCTGCAGTCTGGCGAAGGCCTGCGGGGCGCTGCCGGGATCGCGCAGCTTCAGGAGGAGGCGCGCCGGACCCTCCACCGTGAAAGCTCCCCGGAACGCCGTGACGGTCGCGAAAGGGTTCTTGCGCGCGACCGTCGAACCGAGATCCATCGCAGCCCCGAACACGATGTCTCGGCGCGCCAGTTCCGTCCGCGGCGGCGCCGGGATTGCCCCAAGCGGCCACGGCACGTGCCGCACCGGTTCGTTGAATGTTGTTTCGAAGATCGTCTGGACGAAGCGGCTCGGGGCCGCGACGGCGTGGACGAAGCGCCGTTCGGCCAGCCAGATGGGCGGGAGCCGATCGATCTCCCAGGCCCATAGCCCTAAGCGCAGCTTGTCCCGCAGGAGTCCGCGACCGATCGCTGCGAGACTGTGGGCGATTGTGGGCGGCTGCGACATCAGGAGGACCGTTCCTGGGCCTAAGCGCGGCAGAGGCAGCACAGGCACCGGGATAGTCGCCGGCTGCATCAAAATCGGGCCGAGGTCGACGGCCGACACATCCCGCCCGGCCGCGATCAAGCCGGCGAGGACGAGGCGGGACGCTTGTCCCAATCCGGTCGGCGCGCTTAGGGGGCCGGCCACGATATAGGGTTCGCTTGGCGTCCTCGGCGTTGCAGCCGTCCAGCGGGCCGGCGTCGCGAGATGGCCCGTGATCGTCGCGTAAAGCTGGCGACGCAGTCCCGGGGGCAGCTTGCGCCAGACCGGATGGAGAAGTTTGAGGGCGGTGGCAGGGCTCGTCACGGCTGCGGTCCTAGTCGGCCACGAAGCGTGCGAAAACTGTCTGGCCCGATCAGCACGCCCCGACCCATCGTGTGAGTGAATCGTGGGCATTGGGCGGCCCAGGCCCGCGGGCGAATACAAATCGGGCATTGATGGCTCAACTCGGCGCGGGCGCATCGGCGACGCGAGCTTCTCGCCAGGATCCTCACGCGCTACGGCTGAGCTGATGGAAGCAATTGGATGGGAGGGTCGAAGACATGACCATGCGCGCAATCTCGCTGCCCGAGCCCGGCTAAGCAAGCCGTGAAGCGCATGCTGAAGCGGCTGCTGAGGTGGGATGATCGATCCGACCTGCAGAAATCTATCCTGCTCTACCGGCTTCGACACACCGTCGCTCTGCTGATCAGTCCCTTCCCGCTGCCGCTCCCTTGGCTGATGCGCTGGGCCGGAACCGACAAGCACCGCCCCCATGTTCCGGGTGACCATCGGTACGGTCCCGCCTATGCGGACGCGCTCCGCCGCTTCCGTTACCGTCGCGTGCGCTTCGTTGAGATCGGCATCGGCGGTACTGCCGACGAAATCGGCGGACGCTCGCTCCTGGCCTGGAGGGCCTACTTTCCTTTCGCCACCCTCGTGGCCTGCGACTTGAACGACAGGTCGGCGCTCGCGAGGCGGCGCACCCGCATAGTGCGGCTCGACCAGGGCGATCCGCGCGAACTTGCGGCCTTTGCCAAACAAGGTCCCTTCGACGTCGTTGTGGATGACGGCTCTCATCTTGGATCGCACCAGTGGATGACGTTCACCGCCCTGTTCGACACGTTAACGGAGGACGGCCTTTACGTCGTCGAGGACGTCCAAACCTCCTACTGGGACCGAATGGTGGGCGGTGTGATTTGGGGCGGCGCCAATCCGTCGAGCTCAGCTTTCGCGGGCACCTGCGTGGGACGATTTCTGGATCTCGCGAAGCACCTGAACTATGCCGAGTTTTTAGACGAGGCTGACGCCGATCCCGAACTTCGGCCGCTCGCCCGCCGAATCCGCCATATCACGTTCGAGCACAATCTCGTCATGATCGTGAAGGGCAGCAACGAAGTCCCATCCAACACTGTCGTCCGATCCGGCCCTCCTGGATCGAGCGAGACGGGAGGATCTGGATAGGAACCGCCGTATCGGTCTCCGGGTCGCTCGGGTGAACCTCCCGTGATCCTCAGGTGAGTAATCGGGCGGCTGTCAGCCCGATCGAGGCTGCGATGGGCGCGATGGCTCGATCCTCGACCTCGTTAAGCTTCGCCTCGAAGTCGAGGTGCCAATCGAGATCGCGGACCTTTTCGCTCGACGCGTCGCCGCGTTCGACCTTGATGCGCAAATCTTCAATCGATCGTGACCAATAGTGATTGTATCGAAGAGGCTCGAATATTGGAGATTGACGTCCTTCATTCAGAGTTCTGCAACTCAGATCGAGCGCTTCTCCCGTCCAGTAGCTGAAGGTATGCACGTTCGTTATGGCGCGGATAAACCGTGGATTAGCGACGGTTTTCGCGCTGCAGTACGTTGTCGCTGTAGCGCGTCTCGTGTAGGCTGATACGATTGGCTCGTCTGGTCTCGTCACATGGCCCGAAGAGCCGAAATAAAAACCATAGACCAGCACCGCCGGGGCCTGAGTCCATGCTCTCAAAGAGGGCCTCACGTCCATTGCGTCGGGACTGAACAGGAACTCATCGATATCGATAAACGCGATCCAACGCGCGTCGCGCCTGTGATTGCGAATACAATGACGATAGGCGGGAAGTTGCCCGACGGGGAGAGGCCAATCGTAAAGGGTGACCAAGCCGCGCGCGACCCATGGGCGAAGAACTGTTTCGTAATCATCGGTTGAGAAGTTGTTGTAAAGATAGAAATGAGAGGCGCCGACGTTCTCATGAAAAGTTAGCCACTCTTCAAGAAATGGCGCTTCCTCTCGGAAAATGGCGCAGATGGCGAGCTCGTAATGCGGCATTCGCAAAACTGCCCGGTCAATGCGGCGCGAGCGGGCCACCATGACGCCTCTCGCTAACGACCGCAACGATCTGCCGAGCAGACCAAGTTTAGCTGCCCTCAATCTTCGCAGAACTCGTCGTATCCCCGCCAAACTCTGCATTCCTGCAAGTTTTTTCACCTTCGAAAGCGAGGCGCTGCTGCTCCACTGGCCCAAATTCCTGCGCTCCCTCACGTTGTAATTCGGCGTCGGCCAAGTTTGTCCTATGCTAAAAGGCGAGCTGATAAACCTTACGAAGGCGCCTGACGAGTGGATCGAGGTAGTTGGCACGCGTCACGGCCCCTCCCGTCTCTCGGAGAACTTCCGGCTCGTTGTGCGTCAGCCTGGATATATACCAACAATGGAATACGCCGCCCGAGATCGTCGGCACCCGCGGGTTCCCGACAGAAAATTCTGGGGCGAACGCGATCTCATGACCTACCACGCCGAGCCCGGCCTCGAGAACGCGAATCGTCGCCTCTTCGCCCGTGTCCGTATCTTCCCCGCGCAGCTTGCGCAGCATGACCAGCTTGCCGAGATCCTTCTTAAAGAACGTCATGAAGTGCGGATGGACGTACCATCCGTGCGGATTGCCGCGATGCCTTTCCCGAGAAATCGCTCCTGCGAGACGGTGGTGATCGTCGAGCCGGTCGACGCTATCGACGAGCCAATCCGGGCTGACCGGATGCGCATCCGAGTCGAGGAGGACGATCCTCTCGAATTTTGCTGCGCGAGCTCCAGCTTCGGCGGCGTTCCCGTGGCGATGACCGCGCTGCCACCACCATTGCCGACGAGTCATGAGGCGCACGTCCGATTGCCTTTTCAGCCAATCGCGCGATCCGTCGCGAGAGCCCCGATCGACGACAACGATTTCGTAGCTGCGCGAACCGACGAGCGCACGAACCCGTTCGACGAGGAGCCGGATGAAGAGGTATCCGTCCGCCGAGACGGTGACGATGCTGACTGGGGGCAATTTGTGATCGTCGGGCTCAGCCATGCGTGGGGATCTCTCGCCGGGTCCGCCCAGGATGACCACGGATCGGCCGCGACGCAACGAACGGATCGGGTCGCATGAGTGCTCCGGCCGTGAGCGTGGTTATGCCGGTGCGCGACGGCGAGATGTATCTGGATGAAGCCGTCCGCAGCATCCTGCGGCAGAGCCTCCAGGATTTCGAGTTCCTGATCATTGACGACGGCTCGCGCGATGCGACCGCAAGCATGATCGCCCGCTACGCCGCTGGCGAGGACCGCATCCGGGTTATCACGACACCCCCGCTCGGGGTCGTTCCGGCGCTGAATCGCGGCCTGGCCGAAGCGAAGGGGCGCTACGTCGCGCGCATGGACGCCGACGACGTCGCGGCCTCCGAGCGGTTTGCACGACAATGTGCCGCGCTGGATTGTGACCCAGCGCTAGCGCTGATCGGTTGCGGCTGGCGCGTGATCGACCGGACCGGCTCGGTTCTTCGGCTGGTGCAGCCTCCAACCGAGGTCGTGGCGTTGCGGGCGGCGCTCGCGCAACGGAACTGCCTCGCCCACGCAAGTGTCATGATGCGCCGCGATGCGGCGCGAGCCTGCGGCGGCTATCGGGAGGCGTTTCGCCTGGCCGAGGATTACGATCTCTGGATGCGCCTAAGCGAGCGCCACGGCATCGCGGTGCTTCCCGACCATCTTCTCGATTATCGGCAGCATGCAGCGCAATCAAGCCTGTCCGACCTGGAACAACGGATCATGTCGGAACTCGGCGTGCACGCTGCGGCGGCGCGCCGTCGGGAGAATTCGCCAGACGATCTCGACGGCCCTGCTCCAATCGACCGCGCAGCGCTTGTCGCGCTCGGTCTGACGCCTGGCGAGATCCGCGACGGGATGCTCGCGCGCGCTCTCGGCGCGGCGGAAGACGCCGTCGTGGCCGGTCATCGCGAGGCGGCTCAGACGGCGATCCGCGTCGCGCGACGGCAGGAAGCGCTAGCTCCCCGCACCCGGTTACATTTGGCGTGGCTTACCTTCAGAACCGGCCCGCGTTCACACCAAGACACCAAGATCGATCTGTTCGGAACTGTAAGGTGAACTCTACCGCTGAGGGCTACCTCAAGCTAGACTAATGCGCCCTGACGGTCCGCTCGCCAGCCGGGTAGGCATTCGCGCGTGATGTACTCGCACAGCGCCGCGTGAGTGTGGTGGCGGAGCACGTGGGCACGCGCGCTGAGGCCCATGGCGTCGAGCCGCCTCGGGTCTCTCAGCGCGGACGTCACCGCACGGATCAGTCCGTCATTCTCGACACCGTAGTAGATCCCGTGCTCACCATCCAACAACGGCGCATGGCGGCGGATCGTGGGGAGATTCATCAGCGGTACTGAGCCGCACAAAGCCGCCTCATAGTGCCGAAAGCAATCCCAACCAAGCCCTTCCGGCGACCAAACCAGGCGCGCGCGGGCGCAGCGCTCCAAGAAGGCCGCCCGACACAGCCGCTCGCGCGCTATATCGACCCGGACGCCCGCCGAGGCAAGGCTCTCGAGTTGCGCGACTCCCGCACCCCGCACGGCCGGCGCGTGTTCCAGGCTGCCGGCGAAGAACACGTCTGTCGACTTTTCCGGTACGACGGCCGGTGCCTCTCGGATGACATCCGCGGGCAGTCCGAGCGAGATTGGCTGAAGCTTGGTGAGCTGAGAGGTGAGCCACGACCGCCTGAGGCTCGGGCGAAACGCTGTGACCGGGTTGGGCGGAAGCTCGCGCTTGAAGTAGCGCACGCACCCGCCGAGCAGAGCGAGGTCGCGGGCGTGGATGGCGCGCTCATCGTGCATGTCGAGCACAGCCACGGGGGTGCTCTCCGCGCGTGGCTGAAACTGACGTATCACGTCCCAGGCGAGCGCAGCCCATGCATCGGAGCGTCGCCGAGGCGACAGCAGTCGCACCAGTACACCGGGGCGCCACGGTTCCTCGATAGAGGTATGTGCGACCACAAGGTCGAAATGACCTGGCCGGAGCCAGACTCTGGATCGGAACCGAGCAGGAAGATCCCCTTCCACGGCGAAGCGTTCGGGCCCGGCATAGAAGAAATCGGTCGTTGCCGGCCAAGCCTGCTTGAACAAACAAGACATACCGACCTCGAGCACACGCGGCCGCGCTGCCTCAATCATCTCGGTTGAGCCCGGGCGAATCTTGATTCAACAACGGCGGCGACCTGAGACGAGTTCAACGGCGGAGTCGTGCTATGGCCACGGCGAAGCCCGCGACGTCAAGCTATCTTTCGGCACCCGAGAACTCTGTTCAAGGCTTCGGGCCGCGTCCCACCCCGCATCATCGCGAGAGTTCGCGACAAGCCTGCTCCGGCCCCGGTTGATCACCGGCGCGATGTTGCGCCTCGGAATAGGGCCTCCGTTACTCGGGTCGTCACCCGGCGTGACCTTCCGCGGCAGATCGTGCATTCGTCCCGGCCTCGGGCGGTGCGTCGCAGTCGCTTGGGAGGAGCACATGATGCACGCCGAGCAGCGCCAAGTCGATCCACCCGGAACATATGTAGGAGCGGTCGCCGCGTTCCGTCAGCTCCTCAGCTACACGGGCCTGGGCTGGAGGTTGCTCGCGCTCTTTGGGCTGCTCGGCCTCTTTGCGTCCGGGTTGGAGGGGCTCGGTATCGGCCTGCTTATCCCCCTCTTCAACCTGCTCACCTCGGGCGGAACCGGGGAGCACGAAGGCCGGCTCGCGAGATGGCTGGCGGAGAGCGCGCCCGGGGTCTCGTCAGGGCAGCGCGCCATCGCGATCGGCGGCTCGATCATCGCACTCGTGCTGTTGCGAGCCGGGATCACGTTCGCGAGTTCAGCCTTCGCATCGTGGCTGAGCACGAGGGTCAGCCACGACCTGCGTCGTCGACTCGTCGGCCGCATTCTGCGTGGCGATTTTGCCGACCTTACCGCGATCGGGCCGGCACGGCTCCTCGAGACCGTTTCTGCGGATGTTTGGCGCGCGACGGAACTCATCACCTCGATGCTCGCCATCGTCACGCAGGCTTGTACCGTCTTGATCTTTGCGCTGGTGCTAGCTTTTCTCTCGTGGAAGCTATCGCTCGCGACCCTTCTGGCGGTCGGCATTACTGCGCTGTCGACGAATCTGCTGACGGCACACAGCCGCCGTCTCGGAGATCTTATCACCGAAGGCCACGTGCGGCTCGCCGCGCAATGCCTTGAAATTGCGCACGGCCTGCGCATCGTGCGCGTGTTCGGACGAGAGGAGATCGAGCAGGCTCGATATGAGAGGGGCTCCGATGAAGTCCGGCGACGGACCTTCGCCTCCGAGATGTTGACCTCCGCCACCATCCCGCTTCTCGAAATCGTCTACATCCCGATTTTCGTCGGCGCTCTGCTGCTCGGACGCGCGCTCGACCTCGACGCCGCGGCGACGCTAGCGTTCTTGATCCTGCTCTATCGCATGCAAGGGCCGATCCGCGCGATCGGGGCGCACCGTCTCCGGATGGCGGGCTTCGCTGCGGCGGTTCGCAACGTTACGCACCTGCTTGCCTTGCCCGATGCGCATTCCGGCGTGTCGACGCGACCCTGCCCACCGCTGCGGCGTGGCATCGCGTTTCGGGACGTTTCCTTCCGCCATGGTAGCAGCGCCCGCCCGGCGCTCGACGGTATCGGCTTCGAGATCCGCCGCGGCAGCACAGTAGCCCTCGTCGGTCGTTCGGGGGCGGGCAAGAGCACGCTGGTCAACCTGCTGCTCGGCCTTTATCGGCCACAGCGCGGGGCGATCCTCGTGGACGGACAGGATCTCGTGACGCTCGATATATCCGAATGGCGCTCCCGCGTAGCGCTGGCCGGCCAAGGCGCGGACCTCGTATCCGGGACACTCGCCGAGAACATCGCATATGGGCGGACCGGGGCAGCGGACGAGGCGATCCGGCGGGCTGCGGAGGCCGCGGCTGCGAACGCCTTCATCGACGCCCTATCCGAAGGCTACGGCACGGAGATCGGCTTTCGCGGCGAGCGCCTGTCGGGCGGCCAGCAGCAGCGGCTCGGTCTCGCGCGCGCCCTTGCGAGGGAGCCGGACCTTCTCATCCTCGACGAGGCCACAAACGCGCTCGACGGCATCACCGGACTCACAGTTCGCGCCTCGCTCGCGCGTCTTCCCGGGGAGACGACCGTTTTAATCATCGCCCATCACCTCGCCAGCATCCGAATGGCCGATCGCGTGCTGGTCCTCGAAGAGGGTCGACTCGTGCAGGACGGAACGCCCGACGAATTGCTTGCGAACGAGGGCGCGTTTGCCCGATTGTACGGGCTCGGTCCGGAAGCGGAACCCGTCTGATCGGCGTGATGGCCCGGATCGAGGACTCACCCGTGATCGACCGTCCCCGGACGCTCCGCTCCGCCCGAAGACAGTCGCCTCATCCTTGACGTGTTGTCGTTGGTGCGCTGGCCCAGCCCGACCGTTGGCTTCGCACGGACCGAGGCGGTACTGCCCGCCTCGGCTGTAATTCTTGTCCTCCGCTTCATTGGCACAAGGGAGTCGGAGCGTGGACCCTCTCACCGCGCCGGCGGAACTGCCGGCGCGCGCACCGTGATAGCGCAACGTTGATCTTTGCCTGCCTTCGCGGCCGCCTCGTGGTAGCCCTTGAGATCGTCGCCTCCCGCCCGGGCGACGTTATAGCCCTCGACGAGGCCGTTCCACTTGGCCGGGTTCGCCCGCATCATGAGCCCCATGCCGGCGTTCCAACGGTCCTCGCCGAGCGCCGAGGATGCGAGGCTGTCGGGCAGCGAGCCGAAGGGCAGCGCCCGCGCGATCGGAAACGCGACCAGCGGGAAGGCGACGAGACCGGCCACCACGCCGCCGATCGCCGTCCACAACAGCCGCCGTCCCTGGTCCTGCCGCTCTCGGAGTCGGCAGTCAGGCGAAGAGCGAAAGAGCGGACTTGGCGCTCACGGTGATTTACCCGAGTTGGACATCCCGGCAGACATGCGACTCCCGGGGACGATCATCTCCTCGATCTCACGATGTATCCTCGTCCAACGCGCCCCGGCCCGCCGAGGTAATCATCGTTGGCCGTCGCTCCTGACACCTGTCACAGCGGCCCTAAGGTTCTGAGCTGACCCTTCCACAGCTCTCCGGCCGCTCCGAGCTGGCCGGCGCCTTCCGCTACATGCTGGCGCGATGGCCGGCGCTGACCCGAGTCTTCGACGATGGCCGCATCGCGCTCGATAACAACCCGGCCGCGCGAGCCCTTCGCGGTGTCGCCGTCGAGCGCAAGAACTCCCTGTTCGCCGGCTCGGATCGCGGCGCCGAACCGAAACTACGTCGGGATGATCGAGCGCGAAGAGAACGCGCCCACGGTCGACACGCTCGAGAAGCTGGCGGAGGTGCTGCAGGTCGAGCCGACGTCGTTGCTGCAGCGGTAAGCGAGAGCGGCCACGGCAGGAAGTCGCGGGTGTCCCGTCGGACAGCTCAAGACGTAGACGGTGACCGCGAGAATAAGTGAGTGGCCGACGCGAGAAGCATGTACACGCCGACTTGTCGCGGACAACCGCCCGTGGCTAGGCGCCCTGCCCCGAACCGAAGGGGTCCAGCCGGCCGCGAGACTCCGCCTAAGCCGCTTGGGATGGTTATGTCGCGGCCGATTTGCGCCCATTCGCGTCGTTGGGCGCGTTTAACGTGGTGCCTGTAAGCTGCCGTTCCAGCGACTTCCGTCCTCACGGCGTGATTGGCTTGGGACGTTCTTGCGGTCCAAGCTCGCGGCCAGGTAATCGACGAACGTCCGCAGCTTTAGCGGCACGTGACGGTTGGTCGGGTAGACCGCGTAGACCGCGTAGACCGCAAGGTCCCGCGTCCGGTGTTCCGGCAGCAGCACGACGAGATCGCCGGCCGCGAGATGCGCGTCGAACACGAAGCTCGGGCCGTAGGCGACGCCATTCCCGCGCATCGCCGCGGCGAGCAGCACCTCCATGTTGTTCGCCGTCATGCGAAAAGGTCCGTCGATGACGTGCGGCTTGCCCTCGACGCCGAGTGGCTGCGTCGAGGGGAAGGCGGCCCGCGGCCACCAACCGGCTGGGGCGGGCGGCTGTTCGACCTCACGGGCGTTCCCGGGCGACGGGCCGAGCCGTGCGAGCCCGACCTCGTGATCGAGCGCGACTTCGCGTTGAATTCCTATGGCGTGCCCGGCGGCGTGGTCCTTCACACGCCGGGGCACACCGCCGGCTCGGTTTCGGCGCTGTTGCCGAACGGCGACGTCCTCGCCGGCGACCTCGCAGTCGGCGGCATCTCCTTCCTCGGCGGCATCGCGCGTCTGGGCCACGCGCGGAAGCCTCCGTACGAGGACGATCCAATCGCGGTCTGCCGGAGCTTGGTCCAGCTCCTAGGCCGAGGAGCGAGCCGCTTCTACGTTGGTCACGGAGGTCCGCTAACGGCAGCTGCCGTTCGAAAGACATCGCCCGAGAACCGCGACTGGTCGCCTGGGCAACCGCGACCTGATCTCGGAGTTCTAAGCGGCCGGGCGTTGGAATGGCGTCCGCCGCCACATGCCGCGACTGTTCCGAAAGGGCCACTGCCGCCTTCAGTTCGGTGTACCAATGCCAATCTCGAGGGTGCGGCCCCGGGCCGAAATGACCCGGCTCCGGTAAGCGGCTAGATCCTTGTGCCCCATCGCCAAGTTCAAGAGATGCGGCAGGATGTGATCCGTGTAGAGGCTCACGGCTCGGTAGTGCCGCCGGCTTGCTGAAGTGCCGGAAACCCGCCGGCGACATGGGCCACATTGGTGATGCCCATATCCTTGAGCGTCTGCGCACCAAGAGCCGAGCGGTTGCCGGACCCGCAATAAAGCACCAGCTTCTTGTTGGCCCCCAGCTCGGGCTTGTGCGTCGGGCTGGTCGGGTCGGCTTGGAACTCCAGAAAACCGCGGGGCACGTGAACTGCGCCCTTCAGCTTGCCTGTCTTCTGCAGTTCCTCGCCCTCGCGCACGTCGACGAACACCACGCCTGGCTGCCCAACGAGCTTCACGGCGTCCTCGCCCGAGAGGGTCTCCACCTCCCGGCCCGCTTCCGCCACCAGGTCCTTCGCGCTCTTCTGCTGCATCTGTATCCTCCTGCCTTCAGCCCCAAGGCGCCCCTTCCAGAGCGTCGAGGGGAATCTTGAGATAGCGCTTACCGTTATTCTCCGGCTCAGGCAGCCGGCCACCGCGGATGTTCACCTGTAGCGAATGCAGGATCAGCTTTGGCATGGGCAGGTCTCGGTCGCGTGCTTCGCGGAGCGCAACGAACTCCTCCTCATTCTTTGCCTTTGTGAGATGGCTGTTCTCCGCCCTCTGCTGGGCCACTGTGCTTTCCCAGGCAGGCTTCCGGCCGCCCGGGCAGTAGTCGTGACCTGTGAACAGGCGCGTCTCGTCGGGGAGCGCCATGAGGCGTTGTATGCTCTTCCAGAGCGCGCGAGCGCTGCCGCCGGGGAAATCGGCGCGTGCCGTTCCGCCGTCCGGCATGAAGATTGTGTCGTGGATGAAGGCCGCGTCGCCGACCAAGTAGGTGATGGATGCCAGGGTGTGGCCGGGGGCGAACAGCACCTCCGCGTCAATGTTGCCGATCTTGAACCGTTCGCCATCGGCAAAGAGCCGGTCCCATTGCCATCCGTCCGCTGGGCAGCCGTCCGAAACGTTGTAGATGCCTTGCCAGAGCTTCTGGACCTGGACGACCCTCTCACCGATCGCGGTCGCCACGCCTGTCCTGTCCTTCAGATAGCCGGCTGCCGAGAAGTGGTCCGCGTGCGGATGGGTGTCGAGGATCCACTGAAGCTTCCAACCCTGGTCATCGATACAGCTCAGCAGCTCGTCGGCCGAGTACGTCGCCGTGGCGCCGGAATTCGGGTCGAAGTCCAGCACCGGATCGATGATGGCGCAGCTCTTGGTGTCGGGATCGGCGACGACGTACTGGATGCTCGACGTGCGCTTCTCGAAGAACCCTTCGACGAGGGGGCGCATCGGTGGGTCTCGATCAGCCATGCTCGGTGCTCCTCCTCAGGCGGTAAGCGCGATGACGCCGCGCGATACGATGTAGAGACCGACGACGATCACGAGGACTGCGAAGACGCGGCCCAAGGCCTGCTTCCGCGTCGCCAGCACCTTGCCGAGCGAAACCCCTGCAACTCCGCCCGCGGTGCCGCCCGCCACGAAGAGGGCCGCAAGAGGCCAGTCGATGAGACCCGAGACGGCGTAGCTCGCGGCCGTCGCCGCGCCGAAGGTTGCGACGGCCACCAGCGATGTGCCGATGCGAAGATCAACGGCATGCCCGTCGCGAGGATGAGGCCAGGCACGATGAGGAAGCCGCTGCCGATGCCGAAGAAACCCGAGAAGAGGCCGACGCCGAAACCAATTGCGAGCAGCGGCGGCAACAGCTCTCGTGCCGTCTCGCTGGAAAGGCGGACGTCCGGATCGCCGGCGGCCTCTCGCCGCCGCAGCATGAGCACCCCAACGATGACCATGACGATTCCGAACAGGGCGAGGAGCTTTTCACCGTCGAGCGCTTTTGCCGCCGTCGAGCCGGCCGCAGCGCCAAGCACGCCCGCACCCGCAAATACCGCAGCGCAGCGCGATTTTACGTGTCCGGCCCGCCAGTGAGCACCGACATTGCCGAGCGCACTCACCGATACGGCAAGGGCGCTCGTGCCGATGGCAACATGAGGCGAGGAACCGCGCTAACCGAGCGGACATTCCGCGACAGCGTGCCGGTGGCATGCAGACCATTCCTGAAAAGATCTGCTCTCGGCTGCGCGAGCCGGATCCCCAAGGGGCCTCGAACGCTTGAGGCGAACGCCTCAAGGCTTGCGTCACTCGCGAACGCCGGCTCCGCGACCGAGCAATGTTCGATCTCGCAATGGACAGCAAGCTCCGCGGCTGTGACATCGTCAGAATCAGGATCGGCGACCTCACCAGCGGAGGTCGGGTTCGCTCTCGAGCAATCGTTGTCCAGCGGAAGACCGGCCGCCCCTTTCAGTTCGAGCTTCTGGAGCCCGCTCGGGCCAGCTTCCTCGCTTGGGTTGAACGTCGAGGCGGCACGCTCGACGAATTTGTCTTCCCGAGCCGGATCGACCACGCCGCCCACATTAGCACCCGGCAGTATGCGCGCCTGGTGGACGAGTGGGTAACCGGGATCGGATTGCGCCGGGAGGATTACGGAACCCATTCGCTGCGACGAACCAAGGCGTCGATCATCTACAAGCAAACCGGCAACTTGCGAGCCGTTCAGATCCTTCTCGGCCACACGAAGATCGAGAGCACCGTGCGGTACCTCGGCGTCGACGTCGAGGACGCGCTCGCCCTCGCCGAGGGTACCGAGATCTGATGGGTGGGGCTCTTCGAAGCTGAAGCCGAGGAGCCCCTGACCCAACGAGGTTGGCCGGACAGCGCCCATCTCGGTTTCAGCCCAGGCGGGTCGTGTGCTCCGAAGCAGCCCTTCCGAGTGCAAGGCAGCACGGTGTGCTTCCGACCGAGTTCGCCCGAGTAGGTCAGCATTCCGCTTCGGTCTAAAATGCGAGTTCGGTTGCTTGCTAGCCGCAATCGGGGATCACGCAGCCCGGAGAAGCGCGAATGGGCGGTCGAGCATGCGGACGGCCTGCTCGTTCGGAACGGCTGGGCTGAACAAGTACCCCTGAGCTTCGGCGAAGCCTGCTGCTTTCAGTGCCGTGAGCTGCTGCACCTGCTCGACGCCCTCGGCCGTCGTAGTCATTCGAAGGCTGCGGCCGAGATCGGCCACCACTCGCACGATCGTGGCGCAATCCTCGCGCTCCAGAACGTCACGAACGAACGATTGATCGAGCTTGATCTTGTCGAACGGGAACGAGCGTAAGGAACTCAGTGAGGAATACCCTGTGCCGAAATCGTCCATCGAGAACCGCACGCCAAGCGCGCGTAATCTGTGCAGCTTTCCAAGAACCTGAGGGTCGTCTCCCAGAACGACTGACTCCGTCACCTCAAGCTCCAGTCGGCTGCTCGGCAACCCCGTCCGGGCGAGCACTCCCTCGACTGTGTCGCAAAAGTTCGGGTTGCGGATCTGGACGGCCGAGATGTTAACGGCGACCTTCGCGGGGACAGGCCAGGCAGCCGCCTCGGAGCAAGCGCGGCCTAGGACGTACTCTCCCAGCCTGTCCATGAGCCCGACTTCCTCGGCTACGGGGATGAACTCGCCTGGAGAGATTGGCCCGATTTCGGCATGGGTCCAGCGGGACAGCGCTTCGAAGCCGGAGATACTCTTGGCCTCGATGTCGTAGATAGGCTGGTAGTAGACGTTGATCACACCCAACGAGAGCGCGTCGCGGAGCTCCCGTTCTAGCCATTTTCGATGCTGGGCGCGGGTTTCCATCGCCGGATCGAAAATCCGGAAGCGGCCGCGCCCTTCGGCTTTGGCCGAGTACAGCGCGAGATCTGCATTTCGCAGAAGCTGGTCCGGGTCCTCATGATCGTCCGTGCAGGCGGCCACGCCAATGCTGGCGGCGGAAAGAACGGTTTGGCTCTGTAGGCGGACAGGCTGTTTGAGCAGCCCGACGAGATTCTGCGCCAGGGCGAGCCCACCATCCGCGAAGTCGTGCAGGAGGATGGCGAACTCATCTCCGCCGAGACGGGCGATGGTCGACCCCGGGGGAACATTTGCGAGGAGGCGCTGCGCTACCGACTTCAGGAGGTGGTCGCCGGCCTCATGACCTAGCGTATCGTTGACGCCCTTGAAGTCGTCGAGATCCAGGCAAAGAATGGAGAACGGTCGCCGCGCAGTCCGCCAAGACGCGTGAGCCTGGGCCAAGCGATCTCCGAATAGGGCGCGATTGGGCAGGTCTGTTAGGCTGTCATACATAGCCATATGCGCGATGCGGGCCTGCGCCAGCCGGCTCGCAGTCTGGTCTTCGTGGGTCTCGACCCAGCCGCCATCCGCCACGAGCTGGGTCGTCACATGGATAATCCGGCCGTCCGGTAGGCTTCGTATCTGGGATCCTTGCGGCGCCCCGGAAGGCGCCGGCCCGTCCTGGGCTATGGATCCGAACGTCAGGCAGCGCTGTGTCTGTGCCGAGATACCGACCTGCAGCGCGTCAGCGGCGAGCCCGTAGATTGTCAGGAGCTGCGGATTGAACACCTTGAGCCGTGCTTCGGCGTCGAACATGCACAGGCCCTGGGACATATTGCTGAGCGCAGCGTCGAACCGGGCATTCTGCTCTTGCAACTCGATCTCGTTTGTCTTCAGCCGCTCATTCTGGACCGTGATGTCCTCACGTAGCCGGTCGCGTTCTTCAAGGGATTGCTCGAGAACCAAGACCGCGCGGGCGATGCTACCTACCTCGTCGGGTCGCGACGTTTCGGGAACGACGGTGCGCCAGTTGCCCCGTGCCACCTCGACGACAACCTCGGTGATACGGACAAGCGGTCGGGTGATGTGTCGGGACACCGCGAGCGTGACCAGGCCGAACAGCGTCATCGCCAGAAGTGCCGCAGCCGCAAGCGTGGTGAGAAGCGAGCGGGAGTTCTCCTCGCCAATGCCCACGACTTTCTCGGTCAGGTGCTCCAGTTCGGAGACCGGAGCCGCCACGCAAAGCCGCAAATCGGATCCCAAGGGCACGCAGCGCGCGACCTTCTCGGCGCCGAGGAAGCGCAGCTCCGAGCCCGCCCGCTCCCTCAACTCCGCTCGTCCAAAAATTGCGCCGGCCGACGAGACGAGACGGGCACCCTGAAACACGAGCACGTCCCGGCCGCTCAGACGAGCGAAGGATTGGAGCACTGGCTCCCTTGCCTTCAGCGTCCGATAGCCGAGCATCACCCCTGCCACTTCGCCGAACTCGCCGAATATGGGCTGACCGAATATATCGGCCATTTCGCCGACTTCGGTGGCAGCTAGGGCGGCTGCGAGTTCCGGATCGAGCGGCATCGATCGGAGAAATCCTCGAGGCGCTGTCCGGTCGTTCTCGGCGATGATGTTGCGAGCTGGTTCAAAAAGAAGGCTCGTCCGTATCGCACCGTTGGCGTCCAAGATCTTAGCATCGACCGTGTCGGCACTGACGGCCTTGAGGTCCGCGTCGAATGCGATGGCGCCTTCCAGATCAGCTGAGGCGAGGGCAGGTCGCAGAAGCTCCGCGACCGCAACGGTGTTCCCGGAGAAGATGGCCGTAGACACGTCTGCCCGCTCGACCAGGCTAGCGAAGCGACGGCCGACATCCTCGCGCAGGGAGTCGAGCCTCGCGGCCGCGAGCATCGCGTCACTGTGCAACCGCTCCGAAAGCCTCGCTTCCGACCACTGGGAGACCTCGAAGGCCTGCTCCTTTAGGTTTTGATTCGCTCGCACAACCACGAGACCGACGACCCCGGCAAGGGTGACAAATGCCGTCGCAAGGGTCGCGGAGAGCAGGCGCGTGCCGAGGGAGCGCGTCAGTTTCACGGAAGGCTATTGGGTTAGCGGGATTCCGCCGTGGGTCGCCAGCGCCTTTCGGGCCGCGTCCGACTTGGCGAAACTCAGGAAGCTGCGCGCGCCGTCGTCCAGCTTGTCGCGTTTGAAAATTAGGGAAAGCGTCACAGCGCTTGGGTAGTCGCCCGCATGAGGTCCCTTGCCGTCGATGGCCAAGACGATCGCGCCGTTCTCGATCGCACGGGAATAGGGTCCAAATCCTACGGCCCCGGGGACACGCTTAACCGCCTCGACGGCCTCCTGGGTCGTAGTGGCAACCTTCGATTTATTTGTAAGAGTGAGGTCTTTCCATCCCGACATGGAGCTGCGCAGGACGGTTAACGTGCTGTCTGTTTCCTCACGTCGCACGACCCGGACCTTAAGATCCGCTCCGCCGACATCCTTCCAGTTCTCGACCCGGCCTGAGAATATCCCGGCAAGCTGCTGGCTCGTGATACCTCGGACCCCAACATCTGGATGAGCGAAGATAGCGGACGGAATACGCACGAGCGGCGCTTCCTGGAGGCCCTGGGCTTTTTCCGCGTCGGTCAGCGGACGGGCAACACGCCCGAGCTGGTTCCGCTCGGCGCCGACGGCCGCGACCGCTCCGCCTGATCCGATGCTCGGCGGCACGACGATCTTCGTGTCGGATTGCTGAGCGTTGAAGGCCGATCCGACGGCTTGCAACAGCTCGACTCCGTCCCCTGTCCCGACGACTGCGAGTTCCGCCGCGCTCGCCGATGCGGTCAGCAGCGCCGCACCCACGACGGTTGTCAGAAATCGGAGCCAGAACGTCATTGCTTCTACTCCCGCATGACGAATCTAGGGACTTACCGTCGTCAGGGACTTAACCCGTCATGTTCGGGCTTCGTATTTGAATGGGCGTGTTTAATCGGGAGTTGCTGACACGCAGAAAAACGCGGGGTCAGGGGCTCAACGCCGGAAGAACCCGAGCAGGCGGTCGCGAAGCGAAGCCGGAGCCCTGGCCGGCAGAAACGGGTCAGAGTAGCAGGTTGCCCCGCCGGCTGCCGCCAGAAGCTCTACGCTCGCCACCATGCCCGGGGCACCGCAAGCCACAATCGTATCGGTCGGCGTGAGTCGCGGCAGGTGGAGGGTGGGGCGTCCCGCCAAGACACCGGGCGTGTCGTCCGCTCCACTGCAGGTCAACATGACGGTTGCCCCCTGACTGCTCAGCCAGTCGAGCGCTGGCCGCATGTAGAGGTTGTGCGCGTGACGAGCGCCCGCGATCACGGTCAGCGCTCGCCCTGGTTCGCGCAGGCGCGAGGCCCGTGCGATCGCCCAGATCGGAGCAAAGCCGACGCCTGTGGATACGAGGACGAGCCTTTTCGTTCCAAGACGATGATACGCGGAGCCAAAAGGCCCGCGCACCTTGACCGGGTGACCGGCTGAAATCCCGAGCCCGAGGGCGGTCGACACGACGCCGCGCTCCTCTCGTCGGATTTGGAGCACGATTTCCGTGAGATCGGCCGATCCGTCCAGGCGCAGAGTGGGGCTGTAATCTCGGGCCGGAAAGCCGCGGAATTCCACCTTCACGTACTGGCCTGGAAGGTAGAGAAGCCGGGTCTCCAGCCCCATGACGACCTGGACGATATCCGCAGTCAGGTCCTCGATCGACAGAACGGCGCCGACCCGACGCTCCTCGCCCGGCACCTCGTCGTACTCGATAACGGCCTCACCCAGAATGGTCGACCGGCAGGCAAGCACGCTGTCGCCGAGTTGCGTTCCGCGGTCGTCGACCGTCCCGTCGTACACCCGCACCCGGCAAGTATTACATTGCCCCGTGGCGCAATCGTGCGGGATAACGATCCGCGCCGCGAGCGCCGCTTCGAGGATTGTCTGGCCGGTCCGTGCACGGATGCCGCGGCCATTCACCACGATGGTGGTCGTCGACATCGACGCTGCCGGCGAGCCTTAGCGGAACACCACTTCGACAGGACGCACGTGGCGAGTATGCCGCGTCTGAGTGTGGTCGAAGGCCGAAACCCACAGGTAGTAGCGGCTGCCCGGCGTGAAATCCTTGTCATACTTGCTGCCCGTCTTCAGCCTGCGCTTGGCAACGAGCGTCCAGTGGTTGTCCGCCCAGTCTGCGGAAGACGAGATTCCCCCGCGCCCGCCCGTGTACTCGCCGGTGATCAGCACGCCCGGCATGACCGTCCCGACCGGGACGGTTGCATCCAGCTCCGCCGAGTACGGGACGGTGTCCGCGGCCTCGAACATCCACCATTTCGATCCGGCCGCGACGCCCGCATCGGGATTGGGATCGAAGGCACCCAGACCCGCGACGGTGGCGCGCCAGTCCTTGGGCAGCCGCAACGGCGTCACGACGCCCCGGTAGCCGCCCGGTCCCTCGAAGGAGAAGTTATAGCGGTACATGGTGCCGCCCGGATCGCCCCAGTAGCCGGCCTGATAGCGGCCCTTCACGGCAATCTCGGCCGGCGTCGGTTCGGTGGGCGGCCCGATATGCATGTTCTCGACGAAGCCGAGCATCCCGCCACGGGACGCCTTCCACTGCCACATGTCGATGTAGCTGCCGTCCGTCGTGTAGTGGTAGCCTCGCTCGTTCAGGGGCGCCGGCCTATCGGCCAGGGGGCGCGGCCCCATGTGGGTCGAGCCGCCCGATCCGAAGGCGTCCGAATCCGAGAAGATGACCGCCAGCTTGTCTTCGTAATAGTCGACGACGTCGGCCCGATCGGCCGCTGTGTCGAGAAGATGCCAGCCGTCCGCGCGCTTGATCATCGGCACGCGGCGGAGCGACCGGCTCGGATCCCACCACCGCATCGCGAAATACACGTTTTCGGTATCGTGGAGGGCCCGGATCTCGATAGTCGTCTCCCCCGTTCCCCCGAAGTTCGAACCCTGCATCGTTCGCACGAATACGGGCCTCGCCGTCTTCCAGGCGGGATCCGACAGGCGCAGCGAGAGGTCCGGGGAGGTGGCGACCGGCTCGATGGCTAGGCGGGAGCGGGAGGCGACATCCGCATAGGCGAGGCCGACGATGACCGGGAGTGACACAAGCGTCGCGGCGAGAAGGGGCCGTCGTTGGGCGGCATTCCCGACAAGACGGGACGGCTTGAACAGGCGAAGGATCTGGTTCCAGCCCCCGTACAGGAAGTGTGTCGTGATGTGCACGAAGATATAGGCGAGCGAAATCAGCGCGCACGCGGCGTGGATGGCCGCGATCCAGCCCCCGAAGCCGAGGTAGAGCGCGATGCCGGTCGCCGTCATGACGGCGACAATGCCGTACATGAACCAGTGCAGCGCGATGTTGACCGCTCCCCACCGGGCCTTCCGGGCGGCTGGGCTCGATCCCGGAAGGGTGACGGCCTTGATCCGGCGCGCCGCATTCCGCTCCGCAAGGCCGCTGCGGGCGATGTAGATCACATAGGCGGTGAGGCCGAACATCAGGCTCAAGCCCGCCACGAAATGCACGGTCCAGATCTCGCCTTGCGGCAGGATCGGCGAGAGCGCCTTCGATACGATCGCATTGGGGGCGTCGGCCGAGATGCGCAGTCCTGTCAGGAGGCTCGCGACCATGGCGATGGCCACAAGCCAGTGCAGCAGGATCGTGCCAACGTCAGAGCGCGGCTTTGCCTGGGAGGACGACCATCGTGGCGTAGCGGCCGAGAGCGCAGCCGCCTCGCGGTCGTGCCCTGCTAGCGGAACATCGCTCATGCCGTCTTCCTCGCCATCCGCAAGTGCAGGGCGCCCCACGTTTAGCGCTGATGGTTAACAGACCGTTAATCGAGACGGACCCTCCCGGAATGTCAAGCCGGCATACCGGTTCAGTTCTCGCCGCAGCTAGTGCCCGGCTTTCGCACCGTCAGACAGCCACCCGACGCAAGGTCCGCTGCTTGAGAATCAACGCTCCAAAGCAGACCGGCAGCTTCCGGCCACTTGCTGCCGGGCCTCCCATTAGGGCCCCTGCTGCTCTCGGGCAGCCTGATCGACCATGTCACTGGGTATGTCTGCGCGCCTCAATGCGCTTCGACGAGGCCTCGACCCCAACTTCGAAATGATCAGCCTGGGTCACGTCGAGCACGTTCGTCGGCCGGTAAGCGATGACGTTGACTCCTCCGGCGTGCCGCAGGCTGTCGTAGATGATGCCTCGGCCGCCGGAGGCTCGGACGGCCTCACCGAAGGTCTGAGAGGCAGCATAGCTGTCCGACGCGTAGAGCTCAGGACGAGCAGTCTGCTCGCCGCTGATGTCCAGGTATGAGCCTGCGAGCGCGCAGGTGTAGGCGCGGTAAGTTCGCTCGATCCGTGCGACCGACCCGTCGACCGCCTCGCGACGAAGGTGGTGGGCGACCTCGATGATCGCTGTCTCGACCCGGCCAGCGGCGTACCACGCCCCGAGGTCGGGGCCGTTGAACCGCATGCCCATCGGAGAGACATGTAGAAACGACGCCATGACGATGCTGGCGTTGGAGCGCCCGTATACCCACTCCGGCTCGGGCAGCCGAGCGATCCGATGGGTGACGAGCCGGTCGTTCGTCCACCCCACCAGCTCCATGACCGCGTTCAGGTCCGCCGCTGTCGCGACAGTGTCGAATAACCCTATCGGCGGGAAACGCGACGGGATAAGCTGATAGGCTGGCCGTGGCGCGTCGGCATAGCGGTCCGTCACGAGAGAATGAGGTCGGCGTCCGTGTAGGGCGTCGCGTCCCGGTCGAGGGCGTTCGGCGCCATGTAGAAGCTGCCCCGCGCGCCATCCAGGAACCGGCGTACGGTCAGGAGCGCGTCCTGGCTGCCGTCAGTGACGAGGTCGAGCGGCGGCCGACCCCCAAACACGACGGCATTATGCGGCGTGCGGAGCCAAGCCAGCCCCTCCTGCTCGGTCCGATGCAGGATCCCGAGCGCCTGATGAATGCCGAGGACGGCCGAGATGCGGGTGAGCACATCGAGGTTAAGCAGCACATCTCGATGCTCCCGGACGGCCTTCACCCAGCTCTGAAACGTCGAGCGAGGGGGCATGCCGAGAGCGAGGCGGCGCTGCTCCTCCGTCAAGCCCCATAGGTCGGCAATTGCCAGGAATGTCCTGAGCCCCGGCGCGCTCAGCCGGCGGCGGCCCACGGTCGAGAACGTGGCCGTATCCAGGCGTGCGGGCCCGGGCGGGACCTCTTCTCTTTTCAGCGGCTGAGACATCGACCCTCTCTGACCAGAAGCGATCATAGTCCAGATCTGGACATCCCACAACCGAGACCCGGCGTGCCCCTCATTGCATCGGTTCGGCGGCGGCCTTTACGCACTGCCGCTGCTTGTGGTCCGGCTCAGGCCGTGACGGCTTCGCGACACTCGACCGCTCGCACCGGATCAGGGGTTTCCGAGACCATCATCGGAGCCGGCCGGGTCGAATCCCGCCAGCGGTCGAGGAACACGCCGAGATGCGGCTTGCTCTCGCGGTTGGCTTCGAGGCACCGGACCAGCGTTGCCAGGCTGGCATCATGACCTGCGGCGTCGAGCCGTCCGGTCAGCAAGGCCCAGCGGACGTAGAGCGCGAACAGGTTCAGACAGTCCGTTTCACAATAGGCGCGCACCTGATCGAGCTCGCCTCGCTCGACCATCCGGCGACCCCGGCCCCATGCCTGCCGGGCAACCCCATCGCGAGCGCGACGTCATCCATGGCGAGCTTCGCCGAGGCGCCGTAATCGGCGAGTTGCTCCATGAGGTCGCAATGCCAATCCGGTGCGTAGCGCTGGGTGTAGTTCTCCCACTTGTTGCCACGCGTGAACCAGGCTTCGGCCGGGATGCCGTGCATCATGGCGCGGAGCCGAAGGACGGGCAGGTCGAACCCTTTTCCGTTCCAGGTCACGATCCGGGCGCGCCGCTTCGCGAAGTGCTTCCAGTAGGCCTGAAGGAGGCGGCGCTCATCCCAGCCAGCCTCGCCACCGCTTCGGCAACACTCGACGACGTAGCGTTCGCCGCCGTCCTGCGGCTGCTCGATCCGGGCCTCGACAAAAGAGATCGCGACGACCCGGTGCCAGATCGGCTTCCGGATGAACTCGTCTGTCGGCCAATCGGCCGGCACGAGGTCCCAGTCGGGCACGGTCTCGATGTCGAGGCAGAGGAGGTGTTCGTGAGACATCGGGACTGCCGGAGGCTGGCGAAAGCCTAGCGGCGTCCTCCCGGGCTGGCGAGGCAGGGCCCACGCCGGTCCACAGGCGGGAGAGCGAGAGAGGTGGCGGGACCGCCGCGACGGGTCGGAGGGCGAGAGAGAGCTTGCCCGCCCGTCGCGGAGAACCGCCATGGCGAAGCACCCTGCCCCGAAGCGAAGGACGAGAGTCGAAGACCGTCCAGCCCATGAGATCCCGGCCGGGCCGCGCACGAACCTCTACCGGGAGATCACCGACCGCATCATCGGCGAGCTCGAGGCCGGGCGTGTGCCGTGGGTGCAGCCCTGGGGCAGGCCCGGAGGCGCCGGCATCGGCCTGCCGCGCAACGCGTCGACCGGCCGAGCCTATTCGGGGATCAACATCCTGCTGCTCTGGGGCGCAGTCGCCCAGGCCGGCTACGCGGGGCAATCCTGGCTGACCTTCCGACAAGCGCTCGGGCTAGGCGGCAGCGTCCGCAAGGGCGAGCGCGGGACGACGGTCGTCTACGCAGACCGGTTCACGCCGGAGGACGAGCGGAGAAGGGCGAAGCTCGACGGGGACGCGCCCCGCGGCATTCCGTTCCTGAAGCGCTTCACGGTATTCAACACGGAGCAGTGCGAGGGCTTGCCGGAGGACTCGGCATCGAACGCATCGCCCTCCCCCGAGTGCCTGGTCCTGCCCCGGGTCGAGCAGCTGATCCGGGCGAGCGGCGCCGACCTGCGGATCGGCGGCGATCGCGCCTGCTACGACCTCCGGTCCGACCTTATTCGGGTGCCGCCGCCCCAGGCGTTCCACGAGCCGATCGACTGGCACCGGACCGCCCTCCATGAGCTCGGGCATTGGTCGGGCGCCGCGAGCCGGCTCGGCCGCGACTTGTCGGGCACCTTTGGCTCGAAGCGATATGCGCAGGAGGAGCTCGTGGCCGAGATGACGGCCGCCTTTGCGTGCGCTGCGCTCGCGATCGTGCCGACCGTACGTCACGCCGACTACATGGGCTCCTGGCTCGAGGTCCTGCGCGAAGACGACCGCGCGATCGTGAGGGCAGCGTCTGCTGCCTCGAAGGCCGCGGATCTCCTGCTGTCATTCGCGCCGGAGGCGGAGAGCCCGGCTGGATCCGCGGCCGTCCAGGAGGTCGCGCGATGAACTCGCGAAACGTTCGGGGAAGTCAGGCTGACCTCGGCCACTCTCCTCAGCACGACAGTGACGATCGGATCGCTCGCGCGCTCGCGACGGTCGGCGGTCACCTCGCGATCGGCCGCGGCGGGTTCATGCTCTGGTATGGTTGGGGCTGCCGCTTGTCCGGCTACGACGTCGAGCCGATGAAGGCGGCCTGCATCGCGGCCGGCCTGCCGGTGATCGACAGCCGCGAGGTCCCGTTCGAGGAGGTCTGCCGGCTCGCGGTCGGGGGCCCAATGATCGCGGTCGGCGAGGCGCCGGGCGAGCCGCCCTTCGGCGCCCTTTCCTACGCGCCCCTGGCGGTCGTGGCGGCGGCGTACCGGGAGGCCGGAGCCGAGGTGCACAACCTGGAGCCGGCGAGCGAACCCTCCGGCTGAGAGGGAGAGACAAGTCGAGGCTTCGTGACGGGTCAGGAGGGCGAGAGAGAGCCTCTCGTCCGGCCCGTCGCGGAGACCTCCAAATGTCGAAGATCGTTTTGAACGGGGTGCGGGATGTACCCCTGAACAAGCTCCACCTCAGCCAAGCGAACGTGCGCCGCATCAAGGCCGGCGTTTCCATCGAGGAGCTGGCCGAGGACATCGCCCGCCGCGGCCTGCTCCAGTCCATCTCGGTCCGCCCGGTGCTCGACGCCGACGGCGACGAGACGGGCGCTTTCACGGTGCCGGCCGGCGGGCGCCGCTTCGAGGCGCTGAAGCTTCTCGTCAAGCAGAAGCGGATGAATGCAACCGTCAAGGTGCCCTGCATCGTGCGCACGGACGGGGTCGCCGAAGAGGACTCGCTCGCCGAGAACACGATGCGCGAGGCCCTGCACCCGCTCGACCAGTTCCGGGCTTTCCAGGCACTCCGGAACGAGCATGGGATCGGCGACGAGGAGATCGGGGCCCGCTTCTTTGTTACGCCCGCGGTCGTGCGCCAGCGGCTCAAGCTCGCAGCCGCGTCGCCGAAGCTCCTCGGTCTCTACGCCGGCGGCGCCCTCACGCTTGAACAGCTGATGGCGTTCTGCGTCACGAGCGACCATGCCCGTCAGGAGCAGGTCTGGGACGCCCTGGCCCGCAGCCACAGCCGCGAGCCCTACGCGATCCGCCGGCTCCTGACCGAGCACGCCGTGGAGGCGAGCGACAAGCGGGCGGTTTTCGTCGGGGCGGAGGCGTACGAGGCCGCCGGCGGCGCGCTCGCGCGCGATCTGTTCCAGCAGGATGGTGGCGGCTGGTTCGACGATCCGGCGCTCCTGGACCGCCTCGTGCGCGACAAGCTGGACGCGCAGGCGGAAGCGGTCCGCGGCGAAGGCTGGAAATGGATCGAGGTCGCCCCCGACTTCTCCTACGGGCACACCTTCGGGCTCCGGCGCATCGCGTCAACCGAAGCGGCCCCGAGCGAGGCCGAGCAAGCTGAGCACGACAGGCTTCGCGCCGAATACGATGGTCTCGAGGCCGAGCACGCCGGGTCCAACGAGGATCTGCCGGACGACGTCGACGCGCGCCTGGCCGAACTCGAGACGGCGCTTGCTCGCATCGAGGACCGGCCTCGCACCTTCGATCCGGACGAGGTCGCCCGAGCAGGCGTGTTCGTCAGCCTCGGCTACGGCGGAGCCGTCGTGATCGACCGTGGCTGGATGCGGTCAGATGATGAGTTGTCAGTTGACGCCGCCACTGACCGGTCGGACGACGACGGTGGGACCGGGCCGGGTGCCGAGCCTCCGTCGCCGGACGGTGCTGGCGATCCCCCTCCGGCGGCTTCCGCTCCCGAGGAGGAAGACGGCCTCCGACCCTTGCCGGAGCGGCTGGTGACGGAGCTGACCGCGCATCGCACCCTGGCGCTGCGCGACGCGCTCGCGGGCGATCCTCAGGTCGCGTTTTTGGCCGTCCTTCACGCGCTTGCCCTGAAAGCGTTCTACCGCTTTAGCAGCAGCTCCTGCCTGGAGATCGACGCGAAGAGCACGGGCTTCGCCACGCAGGCGCCGGGGCTGAACGACACTTCGTCTGCGAAGGCCATGACGGCACGTCACCAGGCCTGGGCTGAGCAGATGCCGCAGGCAGCGGACGCGCTCTGGGACACGCTCGTCGGCTTCGATCACGATAGCCGGCAGGCACTGTTCGCCTATTGCGCGGCGCTCACGGTCAACGGGGTGCAGGAGGCATGGAACCGCTCTCCCGGTCGGCTCCCTCAGGCGGATCGGCTGGCCGAAGCGCTCGGCCTCGACATGGTGGAGGCCGGCTGGGCGCCGACGGCCGAGAGCTATCTCGGCCGAGTCACCAAGGCCCGCATTCTCGAGGCAGTGCGCGAGGCCAAGGGTCCTGCAGCCGTCCAGCTCATCGATCACCTCAAGAAGAACGATATGGCGAGCGAGGCGGAGCGCCTCCTCGCCGGCACCGGATGGCTGCCGGAGGTGCTGCGCACGCCGGGGCTGGATGCCCCCAGCTTGCCGCTCGCCGCTGTCCCGGACGGCACGGACGCGGTCGCCGACGACGAGGGTCTCCCCGCCTTCCTAACCGCGGTCGATGGCGAGGTCGGTGCGCCCGAGCACCTCATCGCCGCCGAGTGATCTCCCTGCCCGGAGCGCTCCGGCGCTCCGGGCCTTCGGCTAGCTGATCGTCGGCCCCCTCCCCTCCTCCGTTTCACGAAGGACGCCGCCATGGGCGGAGGACCCCAGGGACCCGGGCCAGCGTCGTGGGTCTGGGTGGGGTCCGGAGGGTGGCTCTACATGCGCTCGCTCGGTTTCCACGCCGGGCCGCGACAATACCTCGACGCGCAATTCACCTTCGATCGGCCAGGGGCGCGCTGCCGCGTGCTCCGCTCGGCGCTGCTGCGCCTGCGCACCTACTACGCCGCCATCGAGCGGGTCCTCGAGGATGGCGACCGCAGCGTCTCCGCGATCGTCTGCCTCGTCCGCTACAACCCGAATGACCGCGAGGGCAAGGTGTTCGGCTACAAGGACATGGACGAGGTCATGGGGCCGGTCAGTCCGAGTGCCCCGAGGCCATCCTCGACCTACTGACCCCGACGAACGGGGAATATGCCCTGGCCTGGCGGGCGCTTTGTCGCGCGAATGCCGCTTGCCGGAGAGAGCGATCCGCGAAGCCGCGCCCTCGGCCGGGGCAGACGGTCGTCTTCGACCAGCCGCTCGTCGGGATGGACGGCCGACGCTACGACCGGCTCGTGGCTGTCGCGAACCCGCGGAGCCCACGGACGCTGCTGTTCCGTGACCCAGAGGGTGGCGGTCCGTACAGGATCCCGAGCCTGAGACGTCGGGAATATAGGCTGCAGGACGGCTGAGCAGACCGATGCAGGTATCCGTCCGCAGAAGGGTCCGGCGCGTTGCGCCGGGCCCTTATTCTTTGTGGTCAGCTGAGTGCCCGGTCGGGGCCGTCGGGCTCGAGAGGGAGAGGGAGGCCGGGAAGGGGGTGAGCCGAGGCGAGATCGAGAGAGCGCCCGCAGGCTCGCCCACCGCACATCCCGAGGTCCTCCATGTCCGCCGCCATCGTCATTGCCGATCTGCCCTCCCCTCCCACCGGCATTCCGTCCGACGCCGAGACCAGCCGTGCCGACAAGATCGTCTCCGTCGCTCAGGCGCTCCTGCCGACGCTAGCGCGAGGCGGCGCGATCGACGCGCGGACGCTGCGGGCCGCCATGGAGACTTCCTTCGGTGGCTCGGACGCAGAGGGCCTCTGGACGTGGAAGGATGCCTACGAGGCCTGCGAGGCCGCTCAGGTCCTGTTCCTGCGCAGGTTCGGCCGAACTATGCGGGCCCAGGCCCGCGACCCGGCCGCGCTCGGCGCCATGCTGGCCAGGGTCGCAGCCCTCCTGCCGACGCAGACGCGGCGCTCGGAGGATAGCCAAGCCCTCCAGCAGTTTTCGACGCCGATCGGGCTCGCGCACGTCGCGGCCGCGGCGGCCGCGGTCACGCCTGGCGACCTCGTGCTCGAGCCTTCAGCCGGAACCGGGCTCCTCGCGATCTTCGCCGAGCTGGCTGGCGCTCACGTCGTTCTGAACGAGCTCGCGGACACCCGCGCCGACCTGCTCGGACGCTTGTTCCCCGGCGTCGGCGTGACGCGTCATGACGCGGCGCAGATCAACGACCACCTCGACGCGGCCGTCCGGCCGAGCATCGTCCTCATGAATCCGCCCTTCTCGGCGCTGGCAGGGGTCGACGGTACGTTTCCTGCACATCTACGCCGACAGGCCGTCGTTCGAGCAGGCGAAGGCGGGTAACCGCCTGCTACGGGAGGGAGGGCTGGACCGCGTCCCGGTCACGCCCGACGAGATCGCTACGATCGAACCCGCGCTCGGGAAGGTGCCCTATGGCGGCTACTTCACGCCGTCTGACGCGACCGGAGACATCCACAAGTTCACGCGTGGGCTGGCCGAGGCCTGCGCCCGTCGGGGCGTAGTCTTCCGCTACGACACGGCCGTTACCGACGCGAAGGCGGGCGACCGATCCGTCTCGCTGACCTGCCGGTCCGGTTCGAACGCCGTTGACACCAACATAGTGACGTCCGACGCCGTCGTACTCTGCGCGGGAACGGCGAGCCGCCGTCTCGGGGCCCGCCTCGGCGACCGGCTGAACGTCTATCCGGTAAAAGGCTACTCCATCACCGTCCACCTCGAGCACCCCGCCGCGCGCGACGCCGCACCCGAGGTGAGCCTGCTCGACGATGCCGCGAAGATCGTGACGAGCCGGCTCGGCGACGACCGATTCCGGGTCGCCGGCACGGCGGAGTTCAGCGGCTTCAACCGCGACATCCGCGTCGACCGAATCGCGCCGCTGATCGCTTGGACGCGTTTATGGTTCCCGGCCGTGCCGACCGACCAGGTCGTCGCGTGGGCGGGCCTACGCCCGATGATGCCCGACATGATGCCGCGCGTCGGGCCCGGCAAGCGTCCGGGCGTCTTCTACAACACCGGACACGGCCATCTCGGTTGGACCCTCTCGGCGGCGACCGCCGAGATCGTGGCTGACAGCGTCGCACGGCAGCTGGACGTGAGATGGACCGCTGGGTTCCGGAGCGAGCCGGTGCCGCCCCCTTCCCACGAGCCGGCGCGGCTGCCCGGCTCGGCGGCCACGCACGTGAACTGAACGATCCTCGAACGGAGATTTTCAAATGGGCACCTCGATCACCTTCAAGCGGCCAGACGGCGGCGATGCGACAGGCTACCTGGCCCTGTCGGGCCGCGGCGACGGGCCGGGCCTCGTCGTTATCCAGGAATGGTGGGGCCTGTCGGACCAGATCAAAGCGACGTGCGACCGGTTCGCGCTGGCCGGCTTCACGGCGCTCGCTCCCGACCTCTACCAGGGCACGATCGTCCCCTACCATGACGCGGAAGCCGCCGCGCAGGAGATGCAATCCCTCGACTTCCAGGCAGCCACCTCACAGGACGTCGGCGGTGCGGCTCAATTTCTCGAGCGGAACGGAGCCCCGGTCGGCCTGACCGGGTTCTGCATGGGTGGCGCGATCACCGTGATCGGGGCCGCGACCATCCCGGGGCTCTCGGCCTGCGTGGCGTTCTATGGCCTCCCGCCCGACGGCGTCATCCGACCCGAGCAAATCGATGTCCCGCTCCAGGGTCATTTCGCTAATCGTGACGATTGGTGCACGCCCGAGACGGTCGATGCCTTCGAGGCCAAGTTGAAGGAGGCAGGCAGGGGTTACGAGTTCTTCCGCTACGACGCCGACCATGCCTTCGCCAACGAGCAACGCGTGTCCGTTCACGACCGTGCGGCCGCGGAACTCGCCTGGGACCGTGCCGTCGCGTTCCTGGGCCAGCACCTGATGGCCTGACGCCCTCGTCGGCGCGCCAAGCGACGCGCCGACTGGTCCCACGAGCGGCTCCGAAAGCTGGCGCTCAGGCCACCCTTGCTCCACCGCCGCCATCAGGCAAGAGCGCCGGAGGTGGGCGCGGCGGCGGCCATGATGGCGGCGTGACGGGCTTCGGTCGCGTGGTCGGCCGGGAACATGCACTCGATCCGCAGTTCCTGCGCCGTGATCGTCTGCGGCGTGCCGACCGTGGATACGATCGAGAAGTAGTTCAGCACGAGCCCGTCCTTGACGAAGCCGAGCGGGATGACCGGTGTCGGGCCCACCGGACCGGATCGGTCCCAATCCGCCCTCACGTTCGGATAGCTCATCAAGGACGCAAGCAATTCCTTCGTCGGTTCGTCGATCACGCGCCCCACCGCCTCGCGACGGACGCGTTCGACGAGGGCTCGCGCGACCGAGTCCCAATCGTGAACGAAGGGGCGCATTCCCTCCGGATCGAAGATTAGGAGCAACATGTTGCGCGGCCCCTTGCGCGCCGACATATCGATGAATGAGCCGAAGAAGCGCGGCGCGGCGTCGTTGGCCATGACGACGTTCCAGTACCGGTCCATGACGATGGCCGGGTAGGGATCGTGCTGGCGGAGCATGCGCTGCAGCGCAGCGTTGAGGCTCCCCATCTCGGGGGCGTCCCAGGCGCTCTCGGCGTAGACCGGCGCGTACCCGGCCGCGAGGAGCAGCGCGTTGCGCTCGCGAAAGGGCACGTCCAGCGCCTGTGCGAGCTCCATCAGCGTTCGCCGGCCGGGAATGCTGCGGCCAGTCTCGACGAAGCTGATGTGCCGTTGCGAGATGCCGGACTCGAACGAGAGCTCGAGCTGGGTGCGTCCCCGCACTCCGCGCCAGCCGCGCAGAAGCACTCCCAACTCCTCGACGCGTTCTCGCTTCGACATTCCCGCGTCCGCCATGCTCGGCTCGGTCGATCAATCCGGGCGCCTGCCCTTCCAAAGTGCAGCGCCGCAACGGTCAGACAATCATGCCAGCCGGCCCTGTCAATGACCTCAGACGTAATTGCAGCAATGACCGTCTGCGACCAACAATGGCGGCGCTCCGGACAGAGGAGCCGAGGCGAGGTCGGCACCCAGTGCGGGCGCGACGGACGCTCGCGGACCGGTAAACTGCATGAGCATGTCGAGATTGGACCGGCGGAGCCTCCTGATGGGGGTCACGGCCACGGTGGCGCTTCCCTCCACCTTCGCCGCATCGGCCAAGCCCAAAACCACCACTCTTCACATCGAGGAAAACAACATGACGACCATGACATTCGTGAAAGTTGATCCGCCAGAATGGCTTCTGACCTTCTGGAAGGAGATCGACGACAAGACCTGGGGCAAGGGCTTCGATTGCTTCGCCGAGGACGCCACCTGCCGGCTCGGCGTTGCCGAGTGGAACGGTCGCGAAGCTATCCGGGACAACCTGCGCAAATTCATCGATACGGGCTTCACGGCGCACCACGACGTGACCGAATATTGGGATGGCGGCGATCTGAAAGTGTTTCGGGGAATTGTCACCATGACGCCTGACGATCCAAGCAAGCCGGTCGTCAGGCCTGTGATGACCCACTTCTTCTACATGGATCGTGTCGATCGGTTGAAGGTCCGTAGCTGGGTTGGGTCAGTAGGTCCCGTCGCTTTCTGAGCGGGGGCCCGGGCAAGTCGTCCCTGGCACGAAGCGGGGGAGCACACGCGTGCTCAGCACCTTGACCGAGATCGCCGGCTTCGCACGGCGCAGCTGAAGCAGCGACGCAGCTCTCTCTGTTGAGGGCTGCGGTAAGTCCCATATTCGTGTCGGGCATCACCAGTTCGGCGCATGTCCGCTCGGAGGAGCACGGAGCCGGCCCTCAACGACCGACAGGGGCGCGAAGCCGTCGGGGCGTGTCCTGGCCGACAGCGGAATGACCACTTCGGGGCTCCGCGGCGGTGAAGCAGACGTAGCAATCGGGTCCGTTTCGACCCGCAAAGGCCCTCTTGTTGTGCCCGCCGCGCTGTCCGGTCCTTACAACCCGACGAAGTGCGATAACGCTCTCGGATTCAAGGACTCTGAGCTCTCGCATTGACGCCGCCCTGACCCTGAGAGACAGCTCGGCGGCTCCTTTCAGAAGCTTGGCACGGTATGCATCCGGTTGAGACCTTCGAACTGATCATCGGCATGTTCGTGGCGGTGCTGGTGCTTCAGTATGCGGCCGCCCGCCTCAGGCTCCCGCCCGCGGTCGCTCTTCTCGTCGGGGGCGGCGCACTGGCCTTCGTTCCCGGCCTGCCGCCGGTCAAGCTCGACCCCGAACTGGTTCTGGTGATTTTTCTTCCGCCGCTCCTCATGGACGGCGCCTGGTTCACCGCCCTGGCGCCGTTTCGTCGTCATCTCCTCGGAATCACGTCCCTCGCGGTCGGCGCGGTGCTGTTCACCGCCTTCGTCGTGGCGTTCGTCGCAAAGCAAGTCATGCTGGATCTGCCCTGGGCAGCATGCGTCGTACTCGGAGCCATCGTGTCGCCCCCCGATGCTGTTTCGGCCCGTGCCATCCTGCAACGGGTCAAGCTGCCTCGCCGGCTGAGTACGCTGCTCGAAGGCGAAAGCCTCCTGAACGATGCCACCGGGCTCGTGCTCTTTCGCTTCGCGGTGGCGGCCGTTCTCACCGGAACCTTCAGCATCGGCGAAGCGGTCGGAACGTTCGCGGTCCTGGTCGGCGGCGGCCTGCTGGTCGGCGGTGCAATCGGAGCCGTTTGGGCTCTGCTCCTGCGCCGGCTTCGTGACGACTACCTGATGATCGCCGCTTCCGTGCTGGTCTGCTGGGTCAGCTATCTCGCAGCCGAGGCTGTGCACGTGTCCGGTGTGGTTGCCACTGTGACGGCGGGCCTCGTCTGTGGCTGGTACCAGCACGTCATTCTCACGGCGAGTGTCCGGCTCCGCAGCGTTGCGTTCTGGCAGGTGTTGATCTTCCTTCTCGAAGCCGCCGTGTTCATCCTGATCGGCTTGTCGTTGCGCGATCTGATCGACCGGGTCGGAGGTATTGGCGTGGTCATCGGTGACTTCGCCTGGCCGGTGGCCGCCGTTGTCGCCACGATGACGATCGCCCGCTTCGCGTGGATATTCGGGGCGGACGCGCTTCTCGCCATCTTGGGCCGGAGAGGCTGGCGCGGCGTCCAGCCGCTGGGAGCACCGGCCGCGAGCGTGATGAGCTGGGCGGGCATGCGCGGCGTCGTGACTCTCGCTGCGGCGCTCAGCGTTCCGGAGAAGATGCCGGGACGGGACTTGATGCTGGTCACAGCCTTTGCGGCCATCCTGGTGACCGTTCTCGTTCAAGGCACCACTCTCGGACAAGTGATCCGCTGGGCAGGCCTGCGCGAAGACGAGCGCGCCAGGCCGCCGCTCGACCTCTTCGCGGCAGAGGCCGCCATGCTCCAGGCGCAGTACGCCGCGGTCGAGCGCGAAGCCATCGGACCGGATGGCTCGCTCCTGCATCCGCGCCTGCTCGACAGCTACCGGCGCCGCGCGACGATCTCGGCGGAGTTCCCCGGAACCGACGAAGAGCGGGACGAAAGCATCGCCGCCCATTTCGACGTGGTCCTGTCCGCCGTAGCTGCCGGGCGCGCCGAACTCGTCCGCCTTCACCGCGCCCGGCAGATCGACGACGAAACGCTGCACGACCTCGAGCGCCATCTCGACCTTGAAGAACTGGCGGCCATCGCTGCCAAGGGCTGACCGGGGGTCGTCCCGTCCGGTGTGACAGCGTCAGGGACGATGCGGCGCGTGGGCGACGGCGTCGCTCAGCTCCGGTTCCGGTCACTCGGACGAGCATGGCACGCCGCGATCGCGCGTGCTTTTGCGAAGGTGAACGGCGCGAGCGGCGCGTCCCGGAACGTGTAGCGCGTGTCCGTCGCGACCGACCAGGCCAGTATATCGCCCCCGCGGAAGCGGCCGAACTGCAGCATCGCCTCGTGGTTCCAGCTCCAGTTTCCGGAGCGTCCGAACAGGCGTGTCCCGAGCGTGTGCCGGTCCTCGGTCCCGGTTCCGGCGTCGAAGCGCGCCGCCGCGCGGTGGTAGCCGATCCAGTACAGATCGAGCCTCGATCCTGGGCCGATCTCGGGAAGCTGGCGCGTCGCGTAGAGGCCGTAGGCTCGCCGCCCACCATCGGTGCGGTCATCGAAGCCGTGCAGGTTGTTCTCGACCGGCCGAATTAAGAAGGCGTCTGCTTTCCAATCGCTGGCGTCCAGGCGGGCAAGGCCGCCGTCGAAGGCGAGCGGCACGTTGGGTCCGAGGCGGAGCCCGATCAGCCGCTCGGACCCATAGGCCATGAGCTGGCGTCCGCCCTGGAACGTGACTGTGGTTCCGCCATCGTTCGGCAGCCGCCAAGCCGCGAAGCCCTGGAGGAGGTCGGCGCCGGTCTCGTCAACCGGGCCCTTCGTCAGGCGGCTTCGGTCCGCCCAGGCCCCGACGAACTGGCCGAACAGGCGGAGGTCGGGCCCGAGGTGGAGACTCGCATATCCGGGCAGAGCTCGCAGAGCGAACTCCCGACGCAAGCTCTCCCGCGATCGCCAAGTGCATTGGCGCTCACGAATGTATGTCTGCCTCGGGGGGCTTGCCGGCTAACGCATGAGCTTCCGGAATGGGCGCGAGGCTGACGTCACCGATGTAATCGAAAATATGCCAGCACCGGGCAAGGCTGCTGACACCACGGTGGCAGCAGACCTCGCGTAAATCATCTCCACACCGCTCGACGAGCCGCGTCCAGAAGCCCGCCGTCGACTACCCCTAAGGTGGAGTGAAAGCTATGATTGAAGCATTCTCGCAGGTGAACTGGCCAGCCGTGATAGTCGCCAGCATCGCTCATTTCGCGCTCGGCGGGGTCTGGTTTATGGCGCTGTTTGGTAAACAGTACGCCCTGGCACTCGGTATCGCCGACCGGGCGCCGCAGAAGCCGGGGCTGCTGTTCATCGTCGGCCCGTTTGTCTGCAGTGCTCTGAACATCGCCACGACCGCCTTGCTGCTTCGGGCGCTTGGCATCGCGAACTATGGCGACGCTCTTCTGCTGGGTCTCGTGGTAGGAGTCGGCTATCTGGTTGCCATGACCGTCAACATCGCGATCAATCCGCTCTTCCCGCGACCCTTCCAATACGCCCTCATAAACGCGCCGATGTTCGTTATCGGTAGCCTGATGTCGTGCGTCATCCTTGTCGCGATGTCGTAACGCCTACCGCGGGCCACGTTGTGGCGGACGGCGCAGAGATAGACAGCTGTCCGCCCTCCCCATGCTCCGAGGAACTGAGCCGATGCGCAGGGCCGACCGCCTCTTTGAGATCATCCAGGTCCTGCGCCGGGCATCGCGTCCGCTGACCGCTGACGTGATCGCCAACGAGCTCGAGACTAGCAAGCGCACCATTTACCGCGACATCGGCGCCTTGATGGCCCAGCGGGTGCCGATCAGGGCGAGGCTGGGATCGGCTACGTTCTGGAGAAGGGCTTCGATCTTCCGCCGCTGATGCTGACGGTCGACGAGGTCGAGGCGGTCGCGCTGGGCTGTCAGTGGGTCGTCGCGCATGCCGATGTTGATCTGGCCCGAGCCGCCCTCGACGTCCTCGCTAAGGTTGCCGCGATCGTGCCGGAGGACCTTCGCCCGATCATCGACGATCCGGTTGTCGGAACGCCGCCGCGAGACCGGTCCGACGATGAGCGGATCGACATGGCGAAGCTGCGCGAGTGGTGCCGGACCGGGCGGAAGCTCGCGGTCCGCTACGTCGACGAGACGGGCACCGCGACAGACCGAACCGTGCGACCCTTCCTGATCGGATATGTCGCGACGGTGCGGGCCGTCATTGCCTGGTGCGAGCTGCGGCAGGATTTCCGCATCTTTCGAACCGATCGGATCGAGACTGTGGACTTTATCGCCGAGCGCTATCGCGAGCACCCGGTGCTGCTGCGCCGGCGGTGGTTGGCGAAGATGCGTGACATGGGCGTCACGAACGAGCTGCACATGTCGCAGATTGTGGAGGTAAGGAATGATCGGCCCTGAACTGCGCCTAGGCCTGCCAATCCTGAGCTTCCTGATGGCAGCCGACCTCGAAGCATGGCTGGCGGCGCAGCCCCGTACCTCGCCCGGCATGTGGATCAAGCTTGCGAAAAAGGGATCGGGACTCGTCAGCGTAACGAAAAGCGAGGCAGTCGACGCGGCGCTCTGCCATGGCTGGATCGATGGGCAGCAGCATCCGTACGACGAATCGCGGTGGTTGACACGGCTCACACCGAGGCGCTCCGCCAGCATCTGGTCGCAGGTAAATCGCAGCCGGGCTCTCGAACTTGTCGCGGGGGGTCGAATGACGCTCGCGGGACTGGCGGAAATCGAAGCCGCGCGGGCGGACGGACGATGGGGCCGGGCCTACGCGCCAGCACGCACCGCCGAGCCGCCGATCGACCTCAACGTAGCCCTCAATGCCTCGCCCGCGGCGTCCGCCGCCTTCAGTACCCTACTTGCCGCAGAGCGCTACGCTATCCTGCACCGCCTCGCCAATCTGAAAACGACGGCCGGGCGAGCGCGTCGCATCGCAGCGGAAATCGTCCTGCTAAAGAACGCGAAACCTGGATCGCTCGGCGACAAGCCGGCAGTGAGGACGAGAAGGCGAGCAGCCTCAGCCTGAGGGCCATTTCAGGACCTTAAGCACCAATTACAAGGATCGCGAGCCTCATGCACGGCTTGACCTGCATCCACGAACCCGAGACTGCCACAGCAGCGTTGGCGTCTCTGAGCGGGAGTGTCCGCTTCGAGGAAGCGGCAAACCGGCGCTGAACTACCGCCATGGGCGCAGCCCTGCCCATGTATCTGGTGGGCTCGTCGGATGCAGCGTCGACGAGCCCTGCTTCAGATCTCCGTGCCTTCCGCCAGCGCGAGCGCGTCCTCAACGTCACCGCCAAGGTAGCGCACTGTGCTCTCGATCTTCGTGTGCCCCAGCAGGATCTGAACAGCGCGCAAGTTGCCGGTTTGCTTGTAGATGATCAATCGGAGCTGGCGCGAGACGGTGGAAGAGAACGCCGCCGCCTCTTGGGAGGGGGCGCGCGGCATGGCGATGGCTGAAGCCGACCCGATCAACCCGCAACGCGTCGCCTACGAGCTCTCCGAACGCCTGCCGGACAACAGCATCGTCACCGCCGACAGCGGCACGACCTCGGTCTGGTACGCGCGCGATCTCAAGTTCCGGCGGGGGATGATGGGGTCGGTGTCGGGCACGCTCGCCACCATGGGCTGCTCGATCCCTTACGCGATCGCGGCGAAGTTCGCCCACCCGGGGAGGCCGGTGATTGCGCTCGTGGGCGACGGAGCCATGCAGATGAACGGCATGGCCGAGCTGATCACGGCCGCCAAGTACTGGAAGCGATGGACCGATCCCCGCCTTGTCGTGATGGTCCTCAACAACCGCGACCTCGCCTACGTGACCTGGGAGGAGCGGGTGCAACTGGGCGATCCGAAGTGGGAGGCGAGTCAGGCCTTGCCCGATGTTCCCTACGCCGAGTTCGCGAAGCTGATCGGCCTCGGCGGCCGCCGGGTCGAGACCCCGGAGGAGGTCGGGGCGGCCTGG
This sequence comes from uncultured Enterovirga sp., assembly GCF_964242715.1. Taxonomy (NCBI): domain Bacteria; kingdom Pseudomonadati; phylum Pseudomonadota; class Alphaproteobacteria; order Hyphomicrobiales; family Methylobacteriaceae; genus Enterovirga; species uncultured Enterovirga sp. The sequence continues at coordinate 6,374 of NZ_CAXTAZ010000036.1, read as the reverse complement.
GACGAGGCACTCTCGGCCGACCGCCCCTTCGTGCTCGACATGGTGACGGACCCGAACGTGCCGCCACTGCCGCCGCACATCACGCTGAAGCAGGCCCGCCACTTCATGGGCGCCATGCTGGCCGGGGAGCCGGAGCTCGGCAGCGTCCTGGCCAGCACCGCTCGCGAGATGATCGGGGCGGTCCTGCCGGGTTCGGGCAAGAGCAAGTGACGGGAAGCGGCGGGACCGCCGGCCATGAGACGAGGACACAGACGAGCGCGGACTACGCCCGTGGTCTCTGCCGCGCCTTCCGTGGGGCCGTCATTTTCGGCGTCCCCCTCCTGATGACACAGGAGATGTGGTCGCTTGGTTCCACGATCGACCGCGGCCGCCTGCTGCTGTTCATGGCCGTCGACCTCGCCGTGCTCGGGCCTGTCCTACTTCGCCGGGTTCGAGAAGACCTTCCGGTTGCGCGACGACCTCATGGATGCCCTGGCAGCTTTCGCCGTGGGTGTGATCACCTCGACCGTGACGATGCTGCTCTTCGCTGTTCTAGCGCCGGAGATGTCGTGGAACGAGATCATCGGCAAGATCGCACTCCAGAGCGTGCCAGCCTCCATCGGCGCCATGCTGGGCAGCAAGCAGCTCGGCGGCGACGAGGTTTCCGGGTCCGACGAGGCGGAGAAGCGGGAGGCGAGCTACGCGGGTGAGCTCTTCCTCATGCTGGTCGGGGCCCTGCGTCTGCCTTCTTCAGCGCCCCCTGCGCATCGAGCCAGGCGAGGACGGCGTAGAGGTGTGCCTGCCTTGTCCCGAACCAACGGGCGAACTCGGTCCAACGCACCGCGACGAACTCGTCAGGTCCCTCGGTGAACCGAATGCGTACGTGCTCCCCCTGTCGCGCCTCCTGTTTAGGGGAAAGGTCGCCCTTCCGCAGCCGGCTCGTGCAGAATCGCCTTGGACTCCTCCAGCGTGGCGTCCCGCAGGCGGCTGATCTTCAGGCCGTCGCGGAAGCAGTTCGCAACGGCGCGGCGGACGTTAAGGTCACGCCAGGGACGCCGCAGAAGCTCGAAAATTATCGCGAGCCGCAAGCCCGCGTAGATGACCCCGTAGTTCCGAGCTGCGTGATCCACGGCCCCGTCGGCGTCCTTGACGGTTGCTACGCACCTCCTTGAAGGCGACGGGGTGATCAAAGCCAGGCGGGGTCGTATCACCGTGCTCGACCGCGCCAAGCTCGAACAGCTCGCGGGTAGAGACTATGGCAGGCCGGAGGCCGAGTACGAGAAGCTGATCCAGACGGATGGGAGAAGCAGTAGCCGACTCAACGGCGAGGTACCGACCGTCGGTCCGACTGCGCTGCGCATTTCATAGGCCCAACGCCCTGGAGGAGTTCGAGACCAGGGCAGCCCGATTGCAGCGGATCGAACATGTAACAGTATGCAGTTAAGAAACCGTGTTGCGGAACGCGGCCAAAGCGCGAACAGCGCAGCGAGGAATAGGTAAATGGTTAAAACATGCGGTTGACCTATCAAGCCTCTGCACGCGTTCTTGAACGATCTGCTCATAGCTTTTGCAATTCGGCTCGAATAAGATCCGGCCAGGTTCTTTGATCTTCGGACATCTGGCCCTTGCTCTCCAATCTGGTCAAGATCACTAGTGCTTCGCTGAGGAATTTGCGTTTGCGGTCGGGATCGGTGACGGCGGACGCGATCTTGAAAAGGCTCACAATCAGGTCCGTTTGCCACAAGGTGTTGTCGGAATCGCGCCGGGTCAGCGCGCGACGAACATCAAGGCCCTCCTGATAGGCCGCGAGGGCGCCAGGCACGTCGCCGGCCCTGAGCTTGAGGTCGCCGATCCTGTCGAGGCTGATGGCGAGGTCGCGCTGCCACTGGGTGTTGTCGGGATCGCGCCGGGCCAAGGCGCGGCGGATGTCGAAGGCCTCCTGGTAGGCCGCGAGGGCGCGGGGCGCGTCATCGGCCCTGAGCTTGAGGCCGCCGATCTTGAGGAGGCGAACGGAGAGGTCGCGCTGCCATTCGATGTTGTCGGGATCGCGCCGGGCCAGGGCGCGGGCGATGTTGAGGCCCTCCTGGTAGGCCGCGAGGGCGCCGGGCGCGTCGCCGGCCCCGAGTTTCGCGTCGCCGATCCTTTCGAGGCTGAAGGCGAGGTCGCGCTGCCACTGGGTGTTGTCGGGATCGCGCCGGGCCAGGGCGCGGCGGATGTCGAGGGCCTCCTGATGCGCCGCGAGGGCGCCGGGCGCGTCGCCGGCTCTAAGCCTGAGGTCGCCAGCTCTGTCGAGGCTGGCGGAGACGTCGCTCTGCCGCTGAGTGTTGTCGGGATCGCGCCGGGCCAAGGCGCGGCGGATGTCGAGGGCCTCCTGGTAGGCCGCGAGGGCGCCGGAGGTGTCGCCGGCATTGAGCTTGAGGTCGCCGATCTTGTTCAGGCTCATGGTAAGGTCGCGCTGCCACAGGGCGCTGTCGGAATCGCGCCGGGTCAGGGCGCGGGAGATATCGAGGCTCTCCTGATAGGCGGCGAGGGCGCCGGGCGCGTCGCCGGTCCTGAGCTTCAGGTCGCCGATCCTGTTGAGGCTGATAGAGAGGTCGCTCTGCCACTGGATGTTGTCGGGATTGCGCCGGACCAGCTCGCGGCGGATGTAGAGGCCCAATTGATCGAACGCGAGGGCGCCAGCCGCGTCGCCGGCTCTGAGCTTCAGGCCGCCGATCTTGTCGAGGCTGATGGCGAGGTCGCGCAGCCCTTGGGTGTTGTCGGGATCGCGCCGGATCAGGGAGCGGCGGAGTTCGACGCCCTCCTGATAGGCCGCGAGGGCGCCAGCCGCGTCGCCGGCTCTGAGCTTGAGGTCGCCGATCCTGTCGAGGCTGAAGGCAAGGTCGCGCTGCCACAGGGTGTTGTCAGGATCGCGCCGGGCCAGGGCGCGGATGATGTCGAGAGCCTCTTGGTAGGCCGCGACGGCGCCGGGCGCGTCGCCAGCCGCGAGGTACGTGTCTCCGAACTCGTTCAGCATCACGGAGCGGCTGCGTTGAAGATCGGCATCGCCTGGTGCGGCTCGGGTGAGGCGGCCCATGGCGGCCTCTACCCGTGTCAGCACCGTCCGCAGAACTGAAATGCGGATGCCGTCGACGCTCCGGAGTCCCTGCGCCAGGTCGAAGATGACGTTATCGATCGTATCCTTGGCGATGGCGAAGTTGCGCCGTGCGACGTCGCGCTGCTCTTGCGCCTCCCGTTCGCGTTGCAGGGCGAGCGCGGTTTGTCGTTCAGCGATGACCCGCTGCGCGATCGCCTCCGTTCGCTGCGCGATCGCCTCTTGGCGCTGCACGTAGGCGAGGGCCGCGAGCCCGAGGGCGAGGATCAAACCGAAGACGAGTGCACCGAGAAGGCCGTTGCGCCACTTACGAGCGGCGCTGCGGCTCCTGGCGATGAGATCGCGCGTGTCCTGCGTCGGCAGCGGCGCGTTGGCTGGGCGGTGCGCGATCCAGTGCTCGGCCACTCGAAGTCGCGTCGCCCCCAGGAGGAGGCCACGTGGCCGGCTCGCCTGGTTCCATTCCTCGGCGGTCCGGCCGAGATCCGCGTGGGTCCGCATCCAGGCGAGGTCGGTGCGGATCGCTCCGACCAGCCTGTCGATCTGCGCGTCGTAGGTGTCCTCGTCGCAGAGAAAGACATAGTTCAACTCGCTCAGCGCCTTCGGGACGCTCCGGTCGTCGATCTGGCGGGCGACGACCGGAATGAAGCGCTTGCCGAGACGCTGCCCGAACTCCACCTCCGAGGCGCAGATCTTGGAGCTGATCGAGTCGGGCGAGAGCACGAAGACGATGCTCTCGGCCCGCGTAATCAGGTCCTCAAGCCGCTTGTGCCAGGGCTCGCCTATCTCGATCGCGGCGCGGTCGACAAGCGTCTTGACGCCCCGCGCCCGAAGGTCGGCATCGAGCCGATCGAGGAAGGCTATGTCCCGGCGGCTGTAGGAGATGAAGACAGTCGCTTCACCATCCTCCGCTCCAGCGGGTTCGATCACCCCTGCGGGCTTCTCCAGTGCTTTGGCGCCGCTGGGCTGGCTCAGGGTCGTCTGAAACATGCACACACCTGGCCAGCCCCATTGGCGTTTTCCGGGTTGAACGGTAGTGGATTGTCGCCCTGAGCGCGACGGCTGGAATGGGCGGCGGAGCTGACTCGCATGACTCAGCTCAGCCGTGAATCCCGCCTCGAATCGAAAACAGGTGAAGGTGCTCTAGCGGCACGAACGCAATACCGGTTAAGGCTTCATGGCTGGTTCGCGGAGGATGCCGAGCGCTTGGCTGGCTTCTACAGGCGCCTGGAGATCGAGGGGTTCGCCGCACCTGTGCCAGACGTTGCCGCCCCGACCACGCGAACCTGACGGTCACAGGACAGGAGGCGAGATGAGGTTTCGATTGTGCTTGAGTGTGTTGGTGCTGACCTGGTGGGCCGTCTTCGGCCCAGCATCTGCTGGGTGCTACGACGTGTTCGGCTGCAGCAACCAGTCATACTTCCGTCCCGCCGATCTCCGGAGAGGCCCGAACTGCGAGTTCCTCTGGACGATGCGCAACGAGATCTACAAGGAAAACGGCTACTGTTTTCGGACGCAAAGGGCGATCAGCGCCTTCGGCAACGAAGGCTGCCGGTTTTCCGATATCGGCGCCGTCCCGCTGAACCGGATCGAGCGCGCCAACGTCGCGACGATCGCCGGGGTCGAGCGGGAGAAGGGATGCCCGCGATGAGAGGACGGATGCCGATGAGATCAGCCGCCCTAGTCGCTTTCGCCGCCCTGCTGCTTGGAGCGGGCACGGCCGAAGCGAAACCGGCGCAATGCGAGACGACGGACGAAGGCCGCTACCCGTGCGACTTCCAGGCGACGGACCGCAAGGGCAGCTTCCGGACCACGGCGCGGGGCAAGCCCACCTACACGCTGTTGGTCGACGAGCCGGGCGACGCCTTCGCGTCCGCCTCCTTCTCGGGGGGACGAAACGTGCCGCTGCCCGGCCGCTACCTGCAGGACCGCAACGACCGCGCCTGCTGGGTCAGCAACGCCACCGGCACCCGGATCTGCGCCCGGTGAAACCTCGTCGGGCTTGAGTGTGTGATGAGGGAAGCCACTAAGGCCTCAGCAGGGTATGTAGTCGCCGGACGGGTCGGCTTTCGGCGTCGAAGTTCCGAGCTTCACGCCCGGATCGAGCATCCGGCCGAGCAGGGTGGCTGTCGTGACGTCCAGACCGGGGCGAGCCAGAGCGCACAGGCGATTACGCGCGAACAGGACAGTCGGGCCAGCCTTGCCCGACGCGGCGAGCGAGCCCGGATGCTGCATGTTGGCCGAGGCGAAAACCTCCGCCTTTGCGCCGCCAGCGATTTCCTCACGCAAAAGGCCGGACGGGCCGAACTTCGCCGCGACGGTCCCGCCCTCGCGCGCCTCGAATGCCCGAACGACCTCGGTCAAGGCAGCCCGGAGACTGCCGGCCGCGTGCAGATGGACAGGCTCGGACGCCTGCCCCTCGTGAGGTCGCGAGGGCCAAACCGATCGCGGTCGCGATCCAGGTCGCCCGGCTCATGACCGTCCCGCCCCTTGGGCGTTCGGGAAGAAGAGCTGCTGGCCTTCGATCTTGTAGTCGCCGATTCAGCCGCTTCACCAGATTGCCCTTCAGGCCGCCGTACTCCGGCAGGTTGCCGCCGCCGGGGACCCCATCGCGTTCGGACCTCGTCGTTCAGCGGCGACGTCGAGACGAGATCGGCCGAAAGCGGGTCCGCGAAGCTTTTCGTCTCCGGGCTCGAGATCGTTCAGACAACCGCGAACGAGCATCGGAGCCGGTGATAGGGGCAGGCGCGGGATCGTGAGCCGTACAGGGCGGGTGGCCCGTGGGCTGTCGCGGTTGCCTGAACCCGAGCCGTTAAAAAGCGGCCCGCCCGCTTCCGCAAGCTCCCACGCACGGCAACGGGTCGACACGTTGCAGCCGAAACGAAATGAGCGCCGCCTGAAATGGCGGAGTGACATAGCTGCCTGAAAAGAAGTCCTCTCTAAAGGAGGACATCGTGCTTTCCAGCTTTCTCAATGCCTTTGAACGTGCACGCCTACCCATCTGAATAGAGCCGAACTGTTCAGTTTGTCCGCACAACGCTGAAGGACATCGGTCTCACTCGCTTCGATCTTCACCACGCGATGGTTCGCGCTCCGACCCCGGCGACCATGCCCGCGACCGGCATGCGTCGGGGACAGCGTGCGTTCGCCTTCCTGGCGCTGACGGGTTCGCTTGCACGAGCAGGCCCACATCGAGTTCGCAGGAGGCGCAAGCGTCGATGTGACGGGTCTGGAGGATCTTGGGCGTTTCGCTAGAGCGGTTTCAGCTTACTCCGGTTCGTATCCAGCGGCTCTGAAGTAGTTG
>NZ_CAXTAZ010000035.1:0-51748 GCF_964242715.1 uncultured Enterovirga sp. | reverse complement strand
ACGAGCCGGACGCCTTCTCGGGCCAGGATTACTGGCCGGACAAGCTCGGGCGGCAAAGCTTCTACCGCCCGACTGGCCGCGGCCTCGAGGCCCGGATCGGCGAGCGGCTGGAGCGCTGGGCCGCGTTGCGGACGGAGAGGGAGGGCTAACCAAGGCGGCGCTAGTTCACGCGGGTCGACCGACGATCTGGTCCGTCACGTCACGGCCGCTGGCGACGGTCGTTCCGATGCACTGGACCGTGTAGATCGGGCCCCGACGGATGACCCGGGCCAGCTGGACGTCGCTCAATCGCGCCTGCGGGACGAGCCAACTCCTGCGGAGGAGACCGGACCGGCCTGGCCCAGATCCGTCTCGATCAGCTCCGTAATGGAGGGTTGCGGCCTCGGCTTACGGGGTGCAGCCGGGGTTGCGGAGGCAACGACGATCCGGTCGGGCTCGAGCCGGGCACTCCGTTCCGGACGGATTTGGCGCGTGCTGCGCGGCGCTGGCTGGTCGTCCTCCTCGACCGCCGCCGCTGCAACCCGAACGGGCGCCGGCCGCGGCGCGGCCGTGCCGGGTTCAGCGCGCGCCACGAGCGTGGCGGGATGGATCGGGTCGAAGGTGCCCGCGGGCCGCTTTTCGTAGAAGACGTTGCCGCCGGCCGCCGCCACATAGGCCATGTTGCGATAGGGGAAGGTGTGGCCGGAGGTATGGAAGAACATGGCGCCGCCGACCTTGTCGTGGCGCTCTCCCGCCAGCACCTCGTCCGCCACCTTGTAGGCGAGGGCCTGCGAGCGGCCAGACATGGGCTTCGTCAGGGCGCCCTCGGCGAACTGGTTCTGCTGCCCGACGACGCCGCAGACGGTTTTCGGGTAGCGCCGGGATTGCAGCCGGTTCATCACCACCGTGCCGACGCCCAGCATGCCGTCCGGGCTGGAGCGGTTCGATTCGAAGTACATGACCCGCGCGAGGCAGTCGCGATCGGTCAGCGACATCTGGTTCCCGAACGGGATATGGCCGCAACCACCGAGCGACAGGGCCGTCACGACGACGGCTGCCGCGGGCGCGGCCTTGAGCGGTCTCGCCAAGGCTTCGACTCCGAATACGCAACACGGGAGCGAGCGCACGCGGAACCGGCAGGGCTGCCGAGACCGCGCGCGTTCTGCCACTGAAGGATCAGAACGCTCCGACCATCTTGAGATCGGGTTAACTCTCCGGCACGAAGAGGCGGCATGACAGGCGAGACCGACCCGCCGGCGCTCGACGCCGACACGATCGCCTTTGCCGGCCGCGTCTTCGACCTGGCCCGAGGCGGCCGCGAGGCCGAACTCGCAGACTTCCTCGCCCAGGGCGTCCCGCCGAACCTCACTAACGGCAAGGGCGACACGCTCCTGATCCTCGCGAGCTACCACGGCCACGAGGAGAGCGTGCGGCTTCTGCTCGACCGAGGCGCGGATCCGGACCGGGTCAACGACCGCGGCCAAAACGCGCTCGCGGCCGCGGCCTTCAAGGGGGCGCTCCGCGTGATGCAGCTTCTGGTGGAGCGTGGGGCCGCGGTCGACGGATGCGGTCCGCAGGGCCGCACCGCGTTGATGACAGCGGCCATGTTCGACCGGACGGACGCGGTCGATCTGCTGCTGTCACGGGGCGCCGATCCGGCCCGGCAGGATGCCGACGGTCGCGACGCAGCCTCGCTCGCCACCCAGATGGGCGCCTACGGAACGCCCCGGCGCCTCGCGGCCGCCCTGACCCGGCCTCCGGCGGACTGAAGCTACTCCTCGTCCGCGCTCGCGATGGCGATGTCCCGCCTCGGGGGGAGAGGGATCCGCAATGTCGCCTCGGTGATCCGCGTGGCCGGCGTCTGCTTCGCCTCCGGGTCGGCCAATTCGCGATCGCGCGACCCGGGAGCCTCGTCGCGAGCGACGAGCATGTGGGGCCGTACGGGCTCGAAGGTGCCGGGAGGCTTCTTCTCGTAGAAGACGTTGCCGCCCGCCTTGGCGACATAGGCCATGTTCGGATACGGGAATGACAGCCCGGCCGTGTGGAAATGCGTCGCCGCACCGACCACGTCGTGACGTTCGCCGTCGATCACGGCGTCGGCAACCTCCTGTGCGAGAGCGAAGGCGCGCCCTTCCGCCGGCTTCGACAGGACGCCCTTCGCGAACTGGCGTTCCTGCCCGACGACGCCGCAGATCGTCTTCGGGTATTTGCCCGATTGAAGGCGGTTCGCGACGATCGTGCCCACCGCGAGCATGCCGTCGGTGCTGGACCGCTTCGATTCGAAATACATGGCCCGCGCCATGCAATCGCGGTCCTCGGTCGAGGCGTTCAAGGCCAGGAGATTGTTGGCCGGCGCCTGGGTCTGAACGCAGCCGCCCGAGGCGAGGGCCGCCAGGGCTGCTGTCGTGGCCGCGATCGTAGCCCAGGTCGGCAATGCTTGGTCTCTCCGGTCCGAAGCCGACCGATTTCCCTCCCGGCCGCCCGCGCGGTCAAGCCGCGGCGTACCGATCGGAGCCGAACAGGGCCGGTTCCCAAGCGCCTGATGCCGGCGGACAACACTCCGGCCCTGTCGCGATCCGCCCGTCCGGGTCGGATCAGCCCTGGGCGTCCGGGCATGTCACGCCGATCATGTCGCTCGCCCGCACGAGACCGGCAAGCCGCTCCTCGGACCAGCCCTCCGTTCCGGCCGGCCGCGTCGGCAGCACCATCCAGCGATAGTCGGCGGTGGAATCGACGACCCGGATGCGGACGTCGTCCGGGATGACGGTACCCCATTCCGCCAAGACGCCGCGCGGATCGCGCACCGTCCGGGCCCGGTAGGCGGGCGACTTGAACCAGAAGGGCGGGTAGCCGAGCACGGCGCGCGGGTAGCAGCTGCAGAGTGTGCAGACGACGACGTTGTGGATCTCGGGCGCATTCTCGAGCACGCCGAGGGGCGGCATGCCTCGCATGAACACGCCCGCCGCCTCCGCGGCTGCCGTGCCGTCGCGGAGAAGGAGGGCGCGGAAATCCGGCTCGCGCCAGGCGCGGGCCACGATGCGGGCGCCCTGGGCGGGGGAGGCGGCTTCCGTGACCGCCACGCGCTCGGCGAGTTCGTCCGCGCTCACGAGCCCCCGTTCGGCCAGGATCGCGCTCACGGCGGCGAGCAGCCTGCCGCTCTCGGCCTCGCGCACATTCATGTCCGGCGCTCCTCGGGCTCGAGCCAATGGTCGTAGATCTCGATGACGAGTTCGTCGCCGGTGCCGTCCGGGAACAGCGCGCGGAGCGGAAAGGCGACATGGTAGAGGCTGCGGATCGCGGGTTCCCGCCTGAAGGCGATGTCGCCGGGATCGGGGAAATCGCCGAGATGCCGGAGGATGGTGCCCGGCTTTCCGCGCACGTAATGCGGTGTGCGGACATGGACCGGGCCGTCCGCCTCCGGCCAGGCATCCTTCACCCGGACCGCCATGCCGGCCGACAAGGTCACGAGGCCGCCTCGGCGAGCTTCGCCCCGATCTCGGCCTCGTCGATCACGCCCCGGCGGATCAGGGTCGCGGTGATCGAGCGGATCCATTTCTGGTAATAGCTGAGGCGGAGATAGTCCTCCTCGGGGATCTCCTCGATCCCGCGGCGCAGCTCGTCCACGGTCATCAGGCCCTTGAGGGCCAGGACCTGCCGCAGAGCGTCGACCTCGCGGTCGAAGGCCGTCAGCTCGTGCGAGGATGTGTCGATCTCCTCGCACAGGAAGCGCGGCACCCCGCCCATGTCGTGGTGGGCGCGGGGACGCTCCTGCGTGTCGCTGTCGCTCATGTCGAGCCCCCTTTTTGGCATCGCCAGCATAGCCTTGTTTTTCCTGGCGTCGACCTGGGCTACAGAGAGTGATGCAGGCGACATTTCTGGTCTTTCTCGGAGCGGGCTTCGGCGGCGCCCTTCGTCACGGCGTCAATCTCGGATGCGCGCGCATCGCCGGGACAGCCTTCCCGTGGGGGACGCTCACCGTGAACGTGGTGGGCTCCCTCGCCATGGGGTTGATCGTCGGCTGGCTGGCTTTCCGGTCGGACGCCGCCTGGAGCCAGCCGCTCCGCCTCTTCCTCACGACCGGAATCCTCGGCGGGTTCACCACCTTCTCGGCGTTTTCGCTCGATTCGATTCTTCTCTGGGAGCGCGGACACATGGGCGCTGCGCTCGCCTATGTCGGCGGCTCCGTCGCGGTCTCGATCGGCGCGCTCGCCTTGGGATTGGCCGCGATGAGGGCTTTCACGTGAGCCGCGGCACGGGTCCGGGCCGCGGCGGCGTCGGAAGGGCGGGTCGGCCCCGAACGGCACCTTCGGCCGCCACGGCGAAAGCGGCCCGGTCACGGCCGGCCCGCAAGGCGGCGCCGCGTCCGGCCCCGCCGGCCCGTCCCGCGCCCCCGCCTCCCGTGCCGGCGCGCGTGCCGAAGCCGGCGCCCGTGGAATATGCTCCCGTGCCGGCCGGTGTGCAGATCGTCTCGGTCGGGCCGGACGAGGCCGGCATGCGGCTCGACCGCTTCCTGTCGGCCCGCTACCCGATGCTCGCCCTGACCCACATCCAGCGCATCGTACGCAAGGGCGAGGTCCGGGTCAGCGGACACAGGGCGAAGCCGAGCGACCGGCTCGAGGCCGGATGGGGCATCCGGGTCCCGCCGCTCCGCATCGACAACAAGCCGGAATCGAGCCGTCCGCCGACCGAGGCCGACGAGGATGCCGCCTTCCTGCAGGGGCTCGCGCTCTACGAAGACGACGACATGCTCATCATCAACAAGCCTTTCGGCCTTGCCGTCCAGGGTGGGCCGGGCCTGCGCCGCCATGTCGACGGGCTGCTCGAATCGATGCGGAGCCGCGACGGGCAGAAGCCGCGCCTCGTGCACCGGCTCGACAAGGACACGGCCGGCTGCCTCGTGATCGCGAAGAGCCGCTTCGCAGCCGCCGCGCTGGCAAAATCCTTCCGGTCGCGCTCGACCCGCAAGATCTACTGGGCGCTCGTCGCCGGCGTACCCCGGGTGAAGCAGGGCCGGGTCTCGACCTACCTCGCCCGCGAGGAGGGTGACGAGACCGAGACCCGGATGGCGGTCGCGGCGCATGGCGACGACGGGGCGACCCACGCTCTCACCTATTACGCCGTGGTCGACCAGGCCGCCCAGAAACTCGCCTGGCTGTCCTTGAAGCCGGTGACCGGCCGCACGCACCAGTTGCGGGCACATGCGGCCCATATCGGGCATCCCATCGTCGGCGACCCGAAATACTTCGCCGTCGAGAACTGGGAACTGCCCGGCGGCATCCAGAACCGGCTGCATCTTCTCGCCCGACGCATCGTCGTGCCGCATCCGCGGACCGGGAAACCGGTCGATGTCACCGCCCCGCTGCCGCCCCATATCCAGCAGAGCTTCAACCTCCTCGGATTCGACGTCGCGCGATTCGATCCGATCGAGGACGCGCCCGAGGTTTGAGGGCCGCGGATGGGGATGAACCGAGGACGATGATGAACCGGACCGTTTTCTTGGCGCTGGCGGCCTTGCTGCTGGTCGGGACACACGCCGCCGGGGCGGATGTGCGGATGCAGGGCAAGCCGCTGGCGCCCGGCACGGTCCAGGGTCGTGCGCCCTTGCCGCCCGCCTCGCAGGCGGTGCCGCGCGGAGCCCGCACTTTCGCGCGCTGCAACGCGGAGGCCCTGAAGCGCCGGCTGCGCGGCGCCGAGCGGCGCCATTTCGTGCAGCGCTGCCGGCTGGGTTACGGCCAGCGGCTCTTCCGACGCCGGACGGTCAGGCCCGACGCGATCTGAGCGCGACATTGCAGCTCGTCGTGCTCGACGTCGACGGAACCCTCGTCGACAGCCAGGGCCTGATCGTCGCCGCGCAACGCGAGGCTTTCGCGGCCTGCGGGCTGCCAGCGCCGACGCGCGAGCGGTCGCTCTCCATCGTCGGGCTGTCGCTCAACGAGGCCTTCACGGCGCTGGTCGGGCCGCTCGGGCCCGTGGCCGAACTGGCCGAGGCCTATCGCCAGGCTTTCGGGCGGCTCCGGGCCGATCCGGCCTGCGAGGAGCCGCTCTTTCCCGGGATCGAGCGGATGGTGCGCCGCCTCGCCGCCCATCCCGACATCGTGCTCGGGATCGCGACCGGCAAGTCGCGCCGTGGCGTCGCGCATCTCGTCGAACGCCATGGCTGGGACCGGCTGTTCGCCACCGTGCAGACGGCGGACGATGCGCCCTCGAAGCCCGATCCCGGCATGCTGCTGCAGGCCATGACCGAGACCGGCATCGGGCCGGATGCGACCGCGATGGTCGGCGACACCAGTTTCGACATGCTGATGGCCGGAGCCGCGGGCGTCCGGCCGATCGGCGTCGCCTGGGGCTACCATCCCGTGCCGGCGCTGATCGAGGCGGGCGCCGAGACGGTGATTCGCACCATCGAGGAATTGGCGCCGCTGATCGGGCTGGAGGAGGCGGTGGCCGCCCATGGTTGAGGCCACCCGCACCGATGCGCGGCCCGCACCCGGCCCGAAACGCTTCTACCGCGAGGCCCGGGCCCAGGCGGGGGAGGGCGGCTATGTCCTCACGCTCGACGGCCGCCCGGCCCGCACGCCCGGCCGCGCGCTTTTCGCCCTGCCGACGCAGGCCCTCGGCGACGTCGTGGCGGCGGAATGGGCGGCCCAGGGCGACACGATCGACCCCGCCACGATGCCGCTCACCCGGCTCAGCAACACGGCGATCGACGGCGTCGCGGCCGAGATCGACGCGGTCCGGGCCGACATCGCCCGCTACGGCGGGTCCGATCTCGTCGTCTACCGGGCCGGCGAGCCGGAGGGCCTTGTCGCCGCGCAGGCGAGAGCCTGGGACCCGGTGCTCCACTGGGCGCGGGCTGATCTCGGGGCGAGGTTCATCCTGAGCGAGGGCGTGATGTTCGTGGCGCAGCCGGATTCGTCGCTCGCTCGCATCCGGGAGCGGCTCGACGAGCAACGCTCGCCCTTCCGCCTCGCCGCGCTGCACGTGATGACGACGCTCACCGGCTCGATCCTGATCCCGCTGATGCATGTCGCCGGGCAGATCGATACGGCCGCCGCCTGGGACGCCGCGCATGTGGACGAGGTCTTCCAGGAAACCCGCTGGGGCACGGACCACGACGCGCTCGACCGAAGGGCACGCCGCCGCGGCGAGTTCGACAGCGCGTCCAGGCTTCACGCGCTGAGCTGAATCGCCCGTCAGGCGGCTCTTGCTAGAAGATCTCGCGCAATCTGACGTCCCTTCGTCATTGCGAGCGCAGCGAAGCAACCCAGAACTCAGCGCAGAGGCCCCTGAATAGCTTCGTCGCTCACGCTCCTCGCAATGACGCGGCGGACGACTCACCTAGAAGCATCTATCTGGGGTGCCCGGCGAAGCCGAGCCTCTAAGCAGGGGAAGCCGTGGTGCGTTCTTCGACGCCGAGCTGTGCTCGGCAACTCAGGATGAGAACGGAAGGAGGCTTCGGCTCCGGCTACGATCCCGGCCGCTATTCGAAATAATACTTCAAGCCGAAGCGGGCGACGTGCATGTCGGACGTGAATTTCTCAGACACGACCGTGCTGGAGATTCCGGTACTACTCTGGGTGGGCGACGCGAGGAACGAGGACGCGGACGAGCGAGTCCTATTCGTGATCGGATCGAATTGCGTGAACCTGTATTCCGCAGAAAGCGACCATCCACCGTAGATTCGGTACTCGGCGCCTGCACCGACCGTCGGGCCGACGCCCTCGCCCCGTTTCGGATCTCCATCTTCGCGGCGGAATTGGGCGTAGGTGACGCCGCCGAGCGCGTAAATGCCGATATCCTCGGTCAGCTTGGTCCCGATCATGGCGACTGCGGCTGTGCTCCATTCAGGCGAGAAGCTCGTGACGCGGCTGATGATAGCCGTGGCGGGAGGCTGCGGAATGGGAACGCCGTTCGAGATGGAAGTGCTGGGCAAAACCGTACTCGAGCCTGCAACGCGGGACGTGCCTTGGTGTAGCGAACCGTCCAGCTGCGTCCCGATGTAGACGTGCTCGGATACCGGGTACTTTACACCAACCGTCAGCGACATCGATGCTTCAGCTTCTTCCCGCGATTTCCCTTGGAGAAGAGACGACTGTGACCAGGAGGATGACGTCACGGAAGGCGGAAAGAGCGGCGAAAACGAAGATACGCTCCGTGAACTCGACTGAAAGTCTGATACGCCCCGGCTCGTGACCGGTGTCGTGCCGACCCCAAAGGCCGCCCCGACAAACGGGACCAGCCCGCCGCCCGAGGGGGATGTCGCCGCGGGGCCTGCATCGACGGGGGGGGCCGCACTCCGTCGCGAAACCACGACCGGATCGGCTGCCCCAGCGCGCTGACTCCGCTGGGCTCGCAGCTCCGCCCGAGCCTGGTCCGCATCTCGGCGATCTCGCGCGGATTGCTGGCGAAGCTCCCGAACCTCGGATCGCAGCGCCTGCAAGGCCTGGAACAGCTCCTCGTTGCTCGGCGTCTGCGCGCCGGCCGCACTCGTCCCCACGAACAACGCGATGCCCGCAATCCTCAACCGCACGACCGATCCTCCCAAGTCGCGTGGCACTAGCCTATTGTGGCTGGAAGCAATGTGCCCGGACTGCAACACAGGATTGCCGTCGCGCGCATGACGGCCACCGCCTTGTTTGCGAGCCGGATTGGGAGAGCCGGCTCGGCATGCTACGGCCCGATCTCGCCACCGGAGACGCCTTGAATGAAGGACATGCTGGAACTCCTCGAGGAGCGCCGGGAAGGCGCCCGCCTCGGCGGCGGCGAGCGCAGGATCGAGGCGCAGCACCGGCGCGGCAAGCTCACCGCGCGCGAGCGGCTCGAGCTGCTGCTCGACCATGGCTCCTTCGAGGAATTCGACATGTTCGTGCAGCACGGCTGCACCGACTTCGGCATGGAGAACCACAAGATCCCGGGCGACGGCGTCGTGACCGGCTGGGGCAGTATCAACGGCCGCACGGTTTTCGTCTTCTCGAAGGACTTTACCGTCTTCGGCGGCTCGCTCTCCGAGGCGCATGCCCGCAAGATCACCAAGGTCCAGGACATGGCGCTGAAGGCGCGCGCCCCGATCATCGGCCTCTTCGACGCCGGCGGCGCCCGCATCCAGGAGGGGGTGGCGGCGCTCGGCGGCTATGGCGACGTGTTCAAGCGCAACGTGATCGCGTCCGGCGTCATCCCGCAGATCTCCGTCATCATGGGCCCCTGCGCCGGCGGCGACGTCTATTCGCCGGCCATGACCGACTTCATCTTCATGGTGCGGGACACGAGCTACATGTTCGTCACCGGCCCGGACGTCGTGAAGACGGTGACGAACGAGATCGTCACGGCCGAGGAGCTCGGCGGCGCCAAGGTCCACACGTCGAAATCCTCGATTGCGGACGGCGCCTTCGACAACGACGTCGAGGCGCTGCTCGAGGTGCGGCGCCTCGTCGACTTCCTGCCGGCGAACAACCAGGACGGCGCGCCCATCTGGGATTCGTTCGACGATCCCGAGCGCACCGATCCCTCGCTCGACACGCTCGTGCCGGCGAACCCGAACAAGCCCTACGACATCAAGGAGCTGATCACGAAGGTCGCGGACGAGGGCGACGTCTTCGAGATCCAGGAGGCGTTCGCCAGGAACATCGTCACGGCCTTCGGCCGGATCGAGGGCCGCAGTGTCGGCTTCGTGGCGAACCAGCCGATGGTGCTGGCCGGCGTCCTCGATGCCGACGCCTCGCGAAAAGCCGCGCGCTTCGTGCGCTTCTGCGACGCCTTTTCCATCCCGATCGTCACCTTCGAGGACGTGCCGGGCTTCCTGCCGGGCACCGCGCAGGAATATGGCGGCCTCATCAAGCACGGCGCGAAGCTCCTCTTCGCCTATTCCGACGCGACTGTGCCGCTCGTCACCGTGATCACCCGAAAAGCCTTCGGCGGAGCCTACGACGTGATGGCCTCGAAGCATATCGGCGGCGACGTGAACTACGCCTGGCCGACCGCCCAGATCGCCGTGATGGGCGCCAAGGGCGCGGTCGAGATCATCTTCCGGGGCATGGACGCCGCCGGCATCGCCGAGAAGACCAAGGAATATGAGGACCGCTTCCTCTCACCCTTCGTCGCGGCCGAGCGCGGCTATATCGACGAGGTGATCATGCCCCGCTCCACGCGGCGCCGGGTGGCGCGGGCGCTCGCGATGCTGCGGGAGAAGCAGGTCGAGACGCCGTGGAAGAAGCACGACAATATTCCGTTGTAGAGGGGGCGCAGCAGGAACCTTAGATGAAGGGATGTGTTTCTCTCGTATCTTCATCTCTGCTACTTAAAAAACTTATCCAGAAGATGGAAGTCCAGCTGTACTACCTCGTCGACAGGCTCAAGATACTGTCTAAATTCATCAAACAGTGCGTCCAAATCACTTAGGTCTTTGTCTGTGTATATCAAAGCGTAAATGCCGTGCTTCTTGAAAAACGACTTGTGCTTTGACATCTCTCTTTCAAAATTGTCTTTGGCCATTTCATTGATCTTTGCCTGAGTTAAGCCAGCCAATTTACTCAGGTATCCGTGCGTTGACCAGGGCGATAGTTCATATCCTACTTTCTGCATTGTAAAGGGGTCTATGATGCAGAAGTCTAATCTATACTTATGCTTCTTAGATTTGCCCTCGAAGCGGTACTCCGGGATCAGCAGTGGAACCGACTCCGGATCGTGAGCTGCTTTCACAAACTCGATGTACCGCTTCGCGATGCCTTGTTCGTAGGGCGATCCGGATGCCCGCACGAGGACATTTTTAAAAAAAGTTAAGTAATCGCCGACCGTGCCAAATTTGACCGGGTCCTCGTCGCCATCGACGACCAGTCCTGTCTGCAGTACGTGGCCGATTGTCCAATATAGCTTCGGAAAATGTCTTATTTCGCTGCGATCATTACTCCACTCACAGCTACTTTTGTTGTATCGTGGTGTTATTAGTAAGCCGTAATCGGCCTTGTTTTGGCCTATCCAAATCTCAGATTCAGCTAATAAGGGGCGCTTACGGGACAGTTCCTCGAAATGTTTTAGATAGGATCTTTTCAAAAAAAGCATGAAATATTCTTGCGCAGCAGGCGACGATTTCAGGCGATCATAATTCTCACGATGAGAGTTAGGATAGGGGTGGCCCGCTGCCGTCATTCCAGCCATGAAGCCTTTCATGTAGAAAGTGACATATTGATCGGGAGACAAGATTACCGCGTGATGTAGATCGATAAATTCAGCCGCCTTTCCGCCAATTTTTGCGTTCAACGACGCC
Organism: uncultured Enterovirga sp.; assembly: GCF_964242715.1. Classification (NCBI taxonomy): domain Bacteria; kingdom Pseudomonadati; phylum Pseudomonadota; class Alphaproteobacteria; order Hyphomicrobiales; family Methylobacteriaceae; genus Enterovirga; species uncultured Enterovirga sp. Next base: position 40,509 of record NZ_CAXTAZ010000035.1, on the reverse strand, counting down.
TCTGAGCTGAAACCCGTTTCCTTCAATACTTGCGGAAGCTTCGCCCGGAGGTCTGTCGTCATTTTATTGATTAATCGATTTCGGGCCGTCTTAACAGGGTCGCGCGCTGCCACGATCAAGCTCCGTCACGCCGACGATTGCCGGCGCAAATTATCCTATTCCTCTCGCCCGAACGCCGCCAGGAAAATCAACGTTCGGCAGTTGCCAAGCCCGCACCTCCGCCGATGCTGCTAAAGCCATCCGTCTTAGAGCACTAGATTATGTATGCTGCCTCGGCTTCTAGGCGCGCGAGTAGCCGGAGAGTATCCGTCCGGCGCAAAGCTCCCTCATAACTCGCCCGGAAACTGTTATTCCGCCTTCTCGTCCGAGTTCGGACGGAGCATGTGAGCGCTAGAAGGCAAGGCTCCTAAACTTTCAGCGTAGCCGAGTTGTTCTTGAGTCTAAGAATAAAGTCCTTGACAGCCCTGCCGTACCCGCCTAAACCGTTTCCATGCCCTTCGCCCCCAAAGCCCCGATCGACCTCGCGCTGAAGGAGCGCATCCGGGTCGCCTATTACGAGGAGGAGATGCCGATCGGGGAGGTCGAGGCGGTGGCGGGCGTCGGGCGGTCGACGCTGTATCGCTGGTTCCACGCCTGGGGCTGGCCGCTCAGGAAGCCGATGCGGAGCCGGGCGGTCGGGCCCGGGCCCGTCTTCGGGACCGGCGGGCCGGGCACGGCCCGGGCGGCGGCTCCCGTTGCCGCGGTCGCGCGGGACACCGACCGGGAAGCGGCGGGCTGGCAGCCGGCGCCGCGGGCGTCGCTGAAGCAGCGGCTCAGGCGGCTCGTCGAGCACCGCATCGCGCTGCTCGAACACGAGGCGATGGCCGGGGTGGCGGTCGATATCGACGCGAATGCGCGCGCGATCGACCTCAACGCCCGCACACTCGTCACGATCGAGCAGCTCGGCGGCGAGCCCGAGCCCTGCCCGCATTGCAGCGGCGGCCCGCCGACCCGTTCGCTGAGCGAGTTGCGGGACGAGCTCTACGGTCATCTCGCCCGGATCCAGGGCGAGGAGCGGGTGCGTCGCGCGGAGCGCCGCAAGCAGCGCGGACTTCCGCCCGAGCCGGAGGAGGAGGAGGACCTGAACGTCGGGAAGGTCGACGCGGAAGAGAAGGAGAGCGCCTGCTCCCCTCAATCCACGAATACGTAGAAGCCGAAGAACCAGCGCCGCATCGCAAGCTGGTCGTCGCCGACCCACTTGGTGCCGCGCGGCTCGGCTCGGCCGTTCTTGAAGAAGCCGAAGCCGACGCTGAAGCGGCCGCGGCCGGAATTGTCGCATTCGACGAGGATCACGTTGCCGCCCGGCTTGAGATGGCGTCCCACCTCGAAGGTGAACGGCCCCGTGTTGATCCCGACCGGCCCGCCGACGCGCGTCCCGTTCACCCACAGGCTGCCTGTGTCGTCGGTCTGCCCGATCCACATCTGGAACCTGTCGGCCCTGTTCACGACCACGTCGCTGTAGCCTTGGCGAAACTCGACGCCCGTCTCGGTCGCAAGCCGCTTCACCATGTCGGCGACGACCGGCAGCCCCTCCTTGATCGCGAACGCGATGACTTGGGCGGTGAACGGATCAAGCTCGAGAAGCCCGGTATCGGCGACGTCGCGGACCTCGCCTATTTCGTAAACCGGTTCGGCATCGCCGGCCGCCGCCGATCCGCCATCGCCGGCCTCCGCTGATCCGGCGTCGCCGGTCGCCGACAGCCGGGCCTTCAACTCGATCGTGCCGGCGGGCTGGGTCTTGACCAGGATGTTGATGTCATGCCCGCTCAACTCCTGGTTTGCGAGGGTGACGAGGCGTTCGATCATGCCCCTGACACGCTGGTCGCCGATCGCGGGACGATCCCAAGCCTCATTCAGCGCAGGCACGAGACCCGCGTCGAAGTCGTTCGACTGGTCGATCCGTCGCTTGTCGATCTGGAAATGGTTCTTCCGAAACTTGAGCTTGTTCCAGGCAAGCCGAACACGTTCCCAACTCGCGTTGTCGAGCGGCATGGAGCAATGTCCTCTGTCTGACGGGTGGAAGCGGAGAGTGGACTGATCCGACGACGCGGATGATCTTCAGCCGTGGTCGTCGCGGCAGCTGATTTGGGCCACGATGTAGGTTGCATGGGCTCCCGCGATCGCCAGCGCTTTTTGCCAGCCGCTGAGACCGTCGGCGGCCTGCAGGAGCCCGTCGCGCATATCCTTGGCCAAGGCCAGGCACGTTTCCAGGGCTTCGTTGCTGCTTTCCGGACGGTTTGCTCCTCCCGTCGCCTTGACCTGGGCGGCCCGGTGATTGCCCTGGGACAGGCTGCGAAGAACATCGTCGTCGAGCGATGGAAACTTGCGCTGAAGGCTGTTGTAGACGCGGTCTTCTTCGGCGTCTGACAGCTTCGGGACGTTGGGCGCTTTAACCATCGAATGCTCCTGTCACGCGTGATGGCATTACTGGTCCGAGTCTTGGACGTCAAGTATAGTCGTAGATCGGTGATCGCAGTGCAGGATCGGCCGAGCTCCGAAGCGACCCGGACACCGTCTCACCGTCGCAGCCGTGCCCACGCTCCAGCGATCGGGGTGAATGGGCCTCCTGCACCGTGACATCGTCCAGCAATCATTGGACGCTAGCACACCAGACGACGGAACGAGGACCATGTCGGAACAGGAACGCCGCCCGATCGCGGCGCGCGGGGCGGGGTGGACGCGGGTGCTGCTGCGGTGGCTGCTCGCGACCCCGGTCACGCCGAACGGGATCTCGCTCCTCTCGATCGTCTTCGCGGGGCTCGGCGCCTGGGTGCTGGTCGCGGCGCCGGGGCGGCCCTGGCTGTTCCTCCTCGCGGCGGGCGCGATCCAGCTCCGGCTCCTCTGCAACCTGATGGACGGGCTGGTCGCGGTCGAGGGCGGGCGCTCGTCAAGCTCGGCGCGCTCTACAACGAGTTCCCGGACCGGGTCGCCGACAGCCTCCTCATCGTCGCAGCGGGCTATGCGGCCCAAGAGCCCTGGCTCGGCTGGGCCGGAGCGCTCGCGGCCGCGCTGACGGCCTATGTCCGGCTCGCGGGCGGCGCGCTCGGGCTGCCGCAGGATTTCCGCGGGCCGATGGCGAAGCAGCATCGGATGGCTGTCCTGACGCTGGCCTGCCTCTTCGCGTTGGCCGAGGCCACGCTGTCCGGCACCCGCACCGCCCTGCCGGCGGCATGCTGGATCATCCTCCTCGGCGCGCTCCTCACCTGCGCCACCCGCACCCGCGCCATCGCCCAGCAGCTCAAGGCCGGGCCGTGATCGGCACCATCCTCTACGGGCTGACCCGCTTCCTGGTCGGCGGGCATGCGCGCTGGGTCGGGAGCCGGCCGACCAACCGCCAGCGCATCTATTTCGCCAATCACGGCAGCCATCTCGACACGATCGTGCTCTGGTTCGCGCTGCCGTCGGCGCTGCGGGCGACGACGCACCCGGTCGCGGCGCGCGACTATTGGGGCACCGGCCGGATTCGGCGCCACATCGGCTGCGAGGTGCTGAATTCCATCCTCATCGACCGCAAGGGCGGTGCGCCCGGCGACGCGCTCCGGCCGCTGCACGACGTGCTGGCGGACAGGCGCTCCCTCATCATCTTTCCCGAGGGGACGCGCGGCAACGAGCGCCTGCCCGGGCCGTTCAAATCGGGCCTCTATCACCTCGCTGCCGCGCACCGGGAGGTCGAGCTGATCCCGGTCTATCTCGAGAACCTGTCCCGCGCCTTTCCCAAGGGCGAGCTGATCCCGGCCCCGATCGCCTGCACCGCCCGGTTCGGGGCGCCGCTTGCGCTCGGCCCGGAGGAGACGAAGGAGGCCTTCCTGGACCGGGCGCGGGCGGCCGTGACGGAGCTCGCCGGATGATCTCCGACCGCGGCTTCCTCCTCTTTCTCGCCGGCATCTACACCTTCCTGGCGCTCGCCTCCGCCATCGGCTGGGCGCTGTCCCGCCGCGTCGCGAGCGAGGGCGGCCGGGCGACGGTCGAGAACCTGAACGCCCGCATCCGGGCCTGGTGGGTGATGGTGACGATCCTGGCCGGAGCGCTCTTGCTCGGCTGGACGGCCACGATCCTTCTGTTCGGGCTGCTGTCCTTCTATGCGCTGCGCGAATTTCTCTCGCTGACGCCGACGAAGCCGGCCGACCATTGGCCGCTGCTGGCCGCCTTCTACCTCTTCCTGCCGGCGCAATACGGGCTGATCTGGGCGGATTGGTATGGGCTCTTCTCGATCCTGATCCCGACCTACGGTTTCCTGCTCCTGCCGATCCTCGGCGTCGTGCGGGGCGACACCGAGGATTTCGTGCCCCGCATGGCCCGCATCCAATGGGGCGTGATCCTCACCGTCTATTGCATCAGCCACGCGGCGGCTTTGCTGGTGCTCCGCATCCCGGGCCAGGATGGGCGAAGCGCGCTCCTCCTCGTCTTCCTCATCGTCGTCGTGCAGCTCTCGGACGTGATGCAATACGTGTTCGGCAAGCTCTTCGGCCGGACCAAGGTCGCGCCCATCGTCAGCCCGTCGAAGACGGTCGAGGGGCTCGTCGGCGGCGTCGGCGCCTCCATCCTGATCGGCACCGGGCTCTGGTGGATGACGCCCTTCTCGCCGCTCGCGGCCGCCGGCATGTCGGCCGCCATCGCCGTCATGGGTTTCTTCGGCGGCCTCGTCCTCTCCGCCGCCAAGCGCTCGCTCAGCGTCAAGGATTGGGGCGCCTCGATCGAGGGCCATGGCGGCGTGCTCGACCGGATGGACTCGGTCTGTTTCGCGGCCCCCGTGTTCTTCCACCTGACCCGGTACTTCTACACCTGACGGCGGGCACGTCCGGCATCGACGCGCGCGGGGCTTCCGACTAGACAGGGCGCCCTTCGAGCCTTCGACCCGCCCGTGCCGCCTTCGCCCGATCTCGCCCAGCTCATCGCCGCCACCGCCCGTGGCGAGCGCGCCGCGTTCGAGCGGCTCTACGGGCTGACCGCGGCGAAACTTCTCGGCGTCGCCTTCCGTATCGTTCGTGACAGATCCGTGGCGGAAGACGTCGTCCAGGATTCCTACCTCAAGATCTGGCAGGGAGCGGGATCGTATTCCGTCGAGGCAGGCAGGCCGATGACGTGGCTCATCACCATCGCCCGCAATCGCGCGATCGACGTGGTGCGCCGGCGTCGCGAGGTTGCGGCGCCGGAAACGGAGGACGGTTTCGACTGGCTCGAGGGCGTCCCGGAGCCGCGCGACCGCGAGACGGAGTTCCTGGATGCCGACCGCCTGACCGTCTGCCTCGGCCGCCTCGAGGCGACCCACCGACGATGTCTCTTGGAGGCCTATTACATGGGCTATTCGCGTGAGGAGCTGTCCGAGAGATTCGCGCGGCCCGTGAATACCATCAAGACCTGGCTGCACCGCTCCGCGCACGCGCTGCGCGCCTGCCTGGGCGAGACCTGATGGTGGCCGAACCCATCCATCCGCGCGACGCCGAGGCCGCCGAATACGTGCTCGGCACCCTGCCGCTCGCCGAACGCGAGGCGTTCGGGCGCGAGATGGCGGCCGATTCTTCCCTGGCCGGGGTCGTGCGAAGCTGGGAGGAGCGTCTCGTGCCCCTCGCGGACCAGGTGCCGCCGCTCGAACCCTCGGCGACGCTCTGGGCCTCGATCCTTGCCGCGATCGGCCAGACCCGCCCGGAGACGGCCGGCACAATCGTGCCGTGGCCGGCCGAGCTCGTGCGTCTCCGGCGCTCGCGCGCCCTCTGGCGCGGCGCGGCGGTCGCGGCCGCCTCGATGGCAGCCGCGCTCGCCCTGTTCGTGGCCTCCCCGAACCTGATCCCGTCCGACGGATCGAAGGCGCTCGTCGCGGTGGTGAACCGGTCGGGCGAGTTGCCGGCCCTGATCGTGCGGGTGGACCAGCGCGCCGGCACCGTTCAGGTCCGCGCCGTCCAGACGGAGACGCCGGCCGGCCAATCGCTGGAATTGTGGTCGATCGTCGGGACCGAGGCCCCGCACTCCCTCGGCATCCTGGCGCCGGGCGCGACGCGCGTCTCGGTCCCGGCCGCGGACCGCGCCCGCCTCGACGGCGCGACCATCGCGGTCACCGTGGAGCCCGCCGGAGGATCGCCGACCGGCGGCCCGACCGGGCCGGTGGTGTATTCCGGGAAGCTGTTCGTCGAGGCGCCGTAGGAGAGAGTCTCGTTGCGGCTCGGTCGTGGGTCGGTTTGAAATGGGGAGTTGCGCGGGCTCCTAGTATGCTCATTGAAGACTTCGGCTTCGTGCCGAACGACAGCCGTTAAGGAGCGCTGATCCAGGCCTGATAGAAGCTTCAGCATCTGAGCTGGTCGCACTTAGACCGGACATGATCCCTTTTTCCGGTCAGGCTGTGAACGAGGTCGAGGGTTCGACCTCGACGAAGCTGAAACCGGCAATTACGCTGCGGATGCTGGACCCTATTTCTTGCACCAACCTGTTCTTGAGTAATTCGGATGGCTTGCTGGGCAGCACTGTCCGGCCGTTGAGCCGACTTTCACGCAGGTTCCGGACGTGCAAGCCCAGTTTCCACCTGAGCTGCATGTGCCAGAGTGGGGCGTCTCGTCTGCCTTGATGTCTGTCGGGTTATCTTTCGGTGATGGCTGGGCTGCAACGGGCAGATTCGACGAGAAGACGATCAACATTGTCGCCACGAAGGCGCATTTGGCAAATGTCATAATCGATTCCTCTTGACCAATTCACACTCTCGCATTGATCTACGGCCGGTCAAACAGCGTTGTGACTGGTCCGACAGAGGCGTGGCGCTTCCGCCTGATAGATGCGCCAGGAGCATGACGCCCGATAGCCGGGAGGGCGCGATCGTGGCAATGGGGTGAGAACATGGTGTTACGGAGCCGCAAAGCAACTGCAATATTATTAGTGCTGACAGCATCTGGCGTTTGTCCATGCTTCGCTCAGACCGGTCACTTTGACCAAATAATCGCATACTGGGCCTGCGACGGGACAAATAAAGGCCCGAGGTACTCCGCTGTTCTTAGTGGATCAAATTTCTCTCACACCAGGGAGGGCGGGACTACCCACGGTGACACGGTTATCAACTATATAACATGGGATGGCGGTTGCTGGCAGGCCAAGTGGGATGATGCATCGAAAACTTTTGCACACGCGCGATTTCCCTCTGGCGCCGACGCGCACAGCAATGTCATCCTCAATTATATAACTTGGGATGACTCGCTCTATGCAGCGGCCAGAAAGAACCGACAATGGTATCACATCAAGATCGGGCCATCCGCTGCTAAGCCTAAGCGGAGCTGGATCAAACAGGCGGTCGACTGGCTGAAGAACCAGCAGACCCCCGAGGAAGCGATGCAGAAGGTGGGCGTTGACCAATCGATAATAGACGCGCTCAATGATTTGACGGACGTCGAAGTAGATATTTTACCCTAGAACCAGGGCACCGCGCCCGCAGCCCGCCCTCGGCAGGAGCGACCTCGCGTCTGGCTAGGCTCAACGTCCGACCGGGGTCGATACTGTTGAACAGGTCGGCACCGGCGCTCGTCTCGTTCGGTGGTCCGCGCGAGACCTGTTCGGAAGCGCTCGGAGAGGCTACCTGAGTTGTTCAAACAGTATCGGTCGCAACCAGTCACTGCGACCGTCGGGTTTGGAGTCGCGCCGCTCGCTCTTTACGCTCCGGCCTCGCCGTCCCCGGCTCGGCTACCTCGACTTCGACCACGTCTGCAACGGAGGGGGCTTCACCCGCCGCCCGGATGACAAGACCGGTCCCCCCACGTAGAGAGGCGATCCCATTCCCGGCCCAGGATCAGGCATGAGAGCCAGAGTGACGGTGACCTTGAAGTCCGGCGTGCTCGACCCGCAGGGCAAGGCGATCGAGGGCGCTCTCCGCTCGCTCGGCGTGCCGGGCATCACCTCCGTCCGCCAGGGCAAGCTGTTCGACGTGGAGGTCGACGGGGCCGACCGGGCCGCCATCGAGGCGGCGCTCGGGCGGGCCTGCGAGGCGCTGCTCGCGAACACGGTCATCGAGACGTACCGGATCGCCATCGAGGAGCCCGCGCCGTCCCGCGCAGAGGAGCCGGCGCCCGCCGCCGGCCCGCCCCCGGTCGCGCCGGCGGCCATGGCTGCTGCCGCCATCGATCCGGCTGCCGCGACCGAGATCGCGGCCGCCGATTCCGACATGCCGACCGAGGGCCATCCCTGATGCGGGCGGCCGTTCTCGTCTTTCCGGGCTCGAACCGCGACGGCGATGTCGCCCGCGCCCTGCGCCGCTCGGGTGCCGAGGTCTCGACCGTCTGGCATGCCGAGACGGTGCTCCCGGACGGGACCGATCTCGTCGTCCTCCCGGGCGGCTTCTCCTACGGCGACTACCTGCGATGCGGCGCCATCGCGGCCCGCGCGCCGGTGATGGATGCCGTGCGGGCGCATGCGGCGCGGGGCGGCCTCGTGCTGGGCATCTGCAACGGCTTCCAGATCCTGTGCGAATCCGGCCTGCTTCCGGGCATCCTGATGCGGAACGCCAATCTCCGCTTCATCTGCCACCGGCAGTCGGTCCGGGTGGAGCGGGCCGACACCGCCTTCACGAGGGGCTACGAGGCCGGGCAGGCGATCGACATCTGCGTCGCCCATGGCGAGGGCAATTACGCCGCCGATCCCGGGACGCTGGAGCGGCTGGAGGGGGAAGGGCTCGTCGCCTTCCGGTATTCCACCCGCGACGGACGCCTCGTGGCGGATGCGAACCGCAACGGCTCGCTGAACGCGATCGCCGGCATCTACTCGCCGGGCCTCAACGTGCTCGGCCTGATGCCGCATCCGGAGAATTTCGTCGACCCGATCGTCGGCGGCACGGATGGGAAGCCGATGTTCGACGGCCTCGTCGCCGCCATCGCGGCCTGAACGACGGTCCCGGAGCCTTCCTGAGCCGAGCCTCCCTCCCTCTCGTGCTGGAGGCAGGATCTCGGTCAGCGTCTCAGTTCACGGACTTCCCGACCGTACGCCGGCCCCTGAACTCGCCCGAGCGGCGGGCCTGGCCCTCGTCCACGGCCCCCTCCGTTGCCTTCTGGAGGTTGCGCCGGAACTCGTCGCGGCGCTCGTGGATGGAGGCAATGACGGGTCCCATGGCGATTCCGATATCGACGAGCACCGCCTCGGAGAGCTGCAGGCTCGCCTCGATCGTCTCCGGCACGGCATCGTTGACGCCGAGGCGGTAGAGCTGGCGGGCGTGGCGTGCGTCGCGGGCGCGGGCCACGATGGTGAGGTCGGGGCGGGCCCGGCGCGCCGCCTCGACCACGGTCTGGATGGCGGACGGCTGGTCGAGCGTAATGACGAGGGCGCGGGCCGAATCGAGCGAGAAGGCGCGCAGCACCGCGTCCGAGGTCGAATCGCCGAAATAGACCGGCTGCGAGGCCGACCGGCCGGCGGCGACCAGGGCCGGGTTCGAATCGAGCGCGACATAGGGCACGCCGTGGCGCTGCAGCATGTCGGCCACGAGCTGTCCGACACGGCCATAGCCGGCGATGATCACCTGGCCTTGCGAGGGCGGAGGGGCCTCCTGCGGAAGCACGGCTTCCGCCTGGGCGAGCCGGCGTCCGAGCTTGCGGCCGGCCCGCGCCAGGAACGGGATCGAGATCAGGGACACGGTCGTCACGACGAAGAGCGCCTGTCCGACATCGGCCGGCAGGATCCGGGTCGCGAGGGCGGCGCCGATGATCACGAAGGCGAATTCGCCGCCGGGCCCGAGCAGCAGGGCGGATTCGAGCCCGACCCGGAACGGCAGCCGGAACAGGCGAGCGAGGCCGACGATGAGCGCCGCCTTGACCACGACGATGCCGACGGAGATCGCCAGGATCGCCCAGGGCGTGCGGCCGAGCGCCGTCACGTCGAGCCCCATGCCGACGGAGAGGAAGAAGACGCCGAGGAGGAGGCCCTTGAAGGGCTCGACCACGGCCTCGATCGCCCGCCGGTATTCCGTCTCGGCGAGCAGGAGCCCGGCCACGAAGGCGCCGAGCGCCATCGAGAGGCCGCTCGAGGCGGCCGAGACCGCGGCCGTGATCACGATCAGGAAGGAGGCCGCCATGAAGAGCTCGGGCGAGCGCGTCTGGGCGACGAGCTGGAACATCGGCCGGAGCGCGAGCCGGCCCGCGACGACGATGAGGGCGAGCGCGGCCGCGGCCTGCCCGAGCGCGACCAGGAGCCCGAAGCCGAGGTCGTCGCCGGCCTTCGCCGGATTGAGCGCGGCCAGCGTGAACAGGATCGGCGCGACCGCGAGGTCCTGGAACAGGAGGATGGAGAAGCTCGCGCGGCCCGTCGGGGAGTTCAGCCGCCGCTGCTCGGCCAGGATCGGGATGACGATGGCGGTCGAGGAGAGCGCGAGCGCGACGCCGCCGATCCCGGCGACCGTCGGCGGCAGGCCGAGCGCCATGCCGATCGCAGCCAGCGCCAGCGTCGACAGGATCACCTGGGCGCTGCCGAGACCGAAAACCAGCCGGCGCAGGGTCCGGAGCCGCTCCCAGGAGAGTTCGAGCCCGATCGTGAACAGGAGGAAGACGACGCCAAATTCGGCGAGATGCGCGACCTCATCGCTGTTCGAGATGGTGAAATAGCCGAGCCACGGCGTCGAGGGCGCGAGCCGGCCGAGACCGAACGGCCCCATCAGGGCGCCAGCCCCGATGAAGCCGAGGACAGGGCTGATCCGGAAGCGGCCGAACAGCGGCACCACGATCCCGGCCGTCGCCAGGAAAAGGATGATCTCCTTGTAGGCCCCGATATTCGCGGCTTCCGCCATGCCTCACGCCTGTCGCGACCCGTGCCGGTGCAGAGGTCTCATGCTTGTCCCTGCTTCGGGCGATCCCTACAAGGCCGGCTCGGGCAGGATCGGACAGGCGCATGCGTTTCGAGGGCACCAGGGACTATGTCGCGACCGAGGATCTGAAGATCGCGGTCAATGCGGCGATCGTGCTCGAGCGGCCGCTTCTCGTGAAAGGCGAGCCCGGCACCGGCAAGACGGTCTTGGCCGAGGAGATCGCGAAGGCGGTCGGCGCGCCCCTGATGACCTGGCACGTCAAGTCGACCACCAAGGCCGCCCAGGGGCTCTACGAATACGACGCGGTCTCGCGGCTCCGCGATTCCCAGCTCGGCGACCCGCGGGTCTCGGACATCGCGAACTACATCCGGCGCGGCCGGCTGTGGGAGGCGTTCCGGGCCCCGGAGCGCCCGGTGCTCCTCATCGACGAGATCGACAAGGCCGATATCGAGTTCCCGAACGACCTCCTTCTCGAGCTCGACCGGATGGAGTTCCACGTCTACGAGACCGGCGAGACGATCCGGGCCGAGCGCCGCCCCATCGTCATCATCACCTCGAACAACGAGAAGGAGCTGCCGGACGCCTTTTTGCGGCGCTGCTTCTTCCACTACATCCGCTTCCCCGATCCCGACACGATGGCCCGGATCGTCGAGGTGCATTACCCCGGCATCAAGCGCCGCCTCGTCGAAGAGGCCTTGCGGATGTTCTTCGAGGTGCGGGACGTTCCCGGGCTGAAGAAGAAGCCCTCGACCTCGGAGCTTCTCGACTGGCTGAAACTCCTGATGTCGGAGGATATCGGTCCGGAGCAGCTGCGCGAGCGGGATCCCCGCAAGCTCATCCCGCCGCTGCACGGGGCGCTGCTCAAGAACGAGCAGGATGTGAGCCTGTTCGAGAAGCTCGCCTTCATGAACCGGCGCGAGTCCCGCTAGCCCCGGACATCAAAAAGGCCCGGCAATGCCGGGCCTTCCTCAGAACAGGATGACGAGCGCGATCAGCAGCGGGTGGTGGTCTTCGTCTTCGAATCGCCGTCCTCGTTCGTCCGCGTCACCGACTTCGTGTCGCAGCCCACGTTACCGGTCGTGTCGACGCGGCTGCGGGTGGTGCCGAGGTCGTCGGATTCCTTCTTGATCACGGTCGTGCGGTCGCCGAGCGGACCTTCCTCGCGCTGGATGGTAGTCGAGCTGGACTGCGCCATGGCAGCGGTGCCGAACAGGATCGCGACGGCGGCGATTGCAACGGTCTTCATGATGATCTCCTGGATCCGAAAAGTACGCCAGCAACGCTGCATGGCCGGCGCGAGTTCCGTCAGACTGCACCGCATTCTTCCGGGCCGGTTCCTTGAGTTTGCGAGATGAATAGAGTGTGCCGCCGCGTGTTCATCTGGCATTCAACAACGTCAGGTTTGTTTTAGGCCCGGCGAGGCAAGTCATGGCAGCGTGGGCGCTGCGCCTAGAAGCGCATGCCCATGCCCGGACGCCCGCCCTCGGTCACGAAGGGCTTCGCGCGCGAGCCTTCTTCCGATCCGCTGCGGTCATACTCCTCCGGCACCAGGCGGCGCGGACGATCCGCGGTCGCGCCCGAGCTCGCCGCATTCGACCGGCGCTGGGCCGTGGTCGGCTCGCCCTGCTCGGTGCTCCGCTCCGTCGCGCGCTTCCGGGCCGGCCGGTCGCTCGCCGGCTTCTTCTTCGTCTCCTTCGGAGCGGGTTCGGAGGCCGAGGGCGGCATCGGCATCGTCGAGAGCGGAGCCGCGGATTGTCCGTAGGCCGTTCCGGCGAGCAGGAGCCCGGCCGTGGCGGCGAGGGGGAGGGGGAGGAGAAGGCGAAGAGGCATGGGCGGGTCCTTGGCCGCACCTGCGGCCGTTCACGATCCGCTTAGCACCGGAACGTGGGCGCGAAGAAGGCCGTTGGCGCGACCATGACGACGTTGCGCCTCATCCTCGGCGACCAGCTCCACCGCCGCATCGCCTCGCTCGGCGACATCGACCCGGAACGCGACACGGTGCTGATCGCCGAGGTGATGGGCGAGGCGACCTATGTCCGCCACCACCAGCAGAAGATCGCCTTCCTGTTCTCGGCCATGCGCCATTTCGCCGAGGAACTGCGCGGGGAGGGGATCCGCGTCGGATATATGCGGCTCGAGGACGAGGGCAATACCGGCACGCTCGGTGGCGAAGTCGCGCGGGCCGCCGAGCGCTTGCGGCCGGACCGCATCGTCGTGACCGAGCCCGGCGAATGGCGCGTGCTGGAGATGATGCGCGGCTGGTCGAGCGAACTCGGCATCCCGGTCGAGATCCGGGACGATAACCGCTTCCTGTGTTCCCGGGCGGAATTCGCCCGCTGGGGCGAGGGCCGGGCGAGCTACCGGATGGAGACCTTCTACCGCGAGATGCGCCGCAAGACCGGCCTCCTCATGGACGGCGACGCTCCCGAGGGCGGGCGTTGGAACTTCGACCGCGAGAACCGGAAACCCCTGCCGGCACAGGTCGAGCCTCCGGAGCCGCCGCGCTTCGAGCCGGATGCGATCACGCGCGACGTCCTCGACCTCGTCCGACGCCGCTTCGGCGCCCATTTCGGCCGGCTCGAACCCTTCCGCTGGGCCGTGACCCGGGCGGATGCGCTCCGGGCGCTCCGGCATTTCGTCGAGTATCGCCTCGCCCTCTACGGCGACTACCAGGACGCGATGCGGCAGGGCGCGGATTTCCTGTTCCACTCGGTCCTGTCGCCCTATCTCAATGCCGGTCTGCTCACGGCCGAGGAGGTCGCGCGAGAGGCGGAGCGGGCCTACCGGGAGGGGCTCGCGCCGCTGAACGCCGTCGAGGGCTTCATCCGGCAGATCATCGGCTGGCGCGAATATGTGCGCGGCGTCTACTGGCTCCGCATGCCTGATTATGCGGCCTCGAACGCGCTGGGCGCGGATCGGCCTTTGCCCTGGTTCTACTGGTCCGGCGAGACCCGCATGAACTGCCTCTCCGAGGCGATCCGGAACACGGCCGAACATGCGTGGGCGCACCACATCCAGCGCCTCATGGTGACGGGCAATTTCGCGCTCATCGCCGGGCTTCGGCCGAGCGAGGTCGAGGACTGGTATCTCGTCGTCTATGCCGACGCCTACGAATGGGTCGAGCTGCCGAATGTCCACGGCATGATCCTCTTCGCCGACGGCGGCGTGCTCGGCTCCAAGCCCTATGCCTCCTCCGGCGCCTATATCGACCGCATGTCGGATTATTGCGGCTCCTGCCGCTACGACGTCCGCAAGAAGGCGGGGCCGGACGCCTGTCCGTTCAACTATCTCTATTGGGATTTCATGGCCCGGAACGAGGCGACGCTGCGCGGCAATCACCGTCTCGACATGCCGTACCGGACCCTCGACCGCATGAAGCCGGCCCGGAGGACCGAGATCGCGGAGGATTCGGCCCGGTTCCTCGCCTCGGCCGAGATGTCGCCGGAGCCCGGGGTGGCGGCGGATAGGCCAGCCGGGCAGGCGGAGCTGTTCTGAGGCGCTCCGACCGTCATTCCGGGGCTCGCGAAGCGAGAACCCGGAATCCGCGGGTCGCACCACCTGTGGACCGCTTCGTGCTTCCATGGGTTCCGGGTTCTCGCCCGCCGGCTTCGCCGACACGCGAGCCCCGGAATGACGTGCTGTGACATCACCCCCGGCGCGTCGTCGCGTCATCCTTGTCTTCGGCGCGCGTCGACCCTAGTTTGCCGGCCAACGTTGGGCAGCGCGCCGTCATGGGCGCAGGAGGATCGCCATGGGTGGCGCAAGCATCTGGCATTGGATCGTCGTCGGCCTGTTGATCATGGTCTTCTTCGGCCGCGGCAAGCTCTCCGAGATCATGGGAGACGCCGCCAAGGGCATCAAGGCGTTCAAGAGGGGCATGGCCGAAGACGACACGGCGGCCGCGACCGCCCCGACCACGGCGCCGACCGCGGCGCATGCCGAACCGGTCCGGACGCTCGAACACCGCAACGAGCCTGTCGCGACCTCGGCCACGACGACCCTCGCCGACCGCAAGCTCGGCTGATCTCCGAAAGGCCCTCCGGGCCCGTTGCAACCGGCCGCGCCGCTCGCGGCCGGGGTGAGACCGTGTCATGTTCGATATGAGCTGGGGCGAGATCATGGTGATCGGCGGCGTCGCCCTCATCGTGATCGGCCCCAAGGACCTCCCGAAGGCGCTCCGCACCGTGGGGCAGATGACCACGAAGGTCCGCCGCATGGCGGGCGAGTTCCAGTCGCAATTCTCCGAGGCGATGCGGGAGGCGGAGCTCGACGATGTCCGCAAGGAGGTCGAGGGGCTGAACCGCGACGTGGCCACGGCCACCTCGACCGCCTTCAATCCGCTCCAGTCGATCCGGGACGAGATCAAGACTTCCGCCGACACCCGCCCCGGGGCCCTGTCGCCCTCGGCCTATGAGCCCGGTCCCGCGGGGCCCGACCTCCCGGTCGCCGGCGATTGGAGCGCCGGCCCATCCGAACTCACGGCCGGCCCGCTGCAGGATCGGCAGCCCACTGCCTTCGACGAGCCCGCCATGCCGGATCCCATCGTTCCGGCCCTCCCGCCCATGGCCGAACCCGCTTCTCCGGTCGCGGGACCGGCCGGACCGGCCGCGCCGGTCGCCGGACCGGCCGCGCCGGTCGCCGGACCGGCCGCGCCGGTAGCATTCCCGGAAACCCAGCCCCTCGTGCCACTTCCCGTCGACGAACCCGTGCTCCCCTCTCCGCGCGCGGAACCCGCACCTCTCGACGCCGGCGCCCGGGAGCACAGCACGTGAGAGACGAGGAGGACGAGGCCGAGGTCGAGGCGTCGCGCGCCCCGCTCCTCGACCACCTGATCGAGCTGCGCTCGCGCCTGATCAAGGCGTTGATCGCCTTCGTGATCATGTTCTTCGCCTGCTTCGCGGGCGCGAAGCACATCTACAACATCCTGGTGCAGCCCTATGTCTGGGCCGTGGGCGGCGCGAAGAACGCGCCCATGATCTACACCCACGCGCTCGAATTCCTGTTCACCCAGATCCAGGTGGCGGTTTTCGGCGCGGCCTTCCTGGCCTTCCCGGTGATCGCGTCGCAGATCTACAAGTTCGTCGCCCCGGGGCTGTACCGGAACGAGCGCAAGGCGTTCCTGCCCTATCTCGTCGCCACCCCGGTCCTGTTCTTCGTCGGCGCGATGGTCGTGTATTTCATCGCGATGCCGCTCGTGATGAACTTCTCCGTCGGCATGCAGCAATTCGGCACCGAACCGGGCGAGGCGCAGATCACCTTCCTGCCCAAGGTGCAGGAATACCTGTCGCTGATCATGACGCTGATCTTCGCTTTCGGCATCTGTTTCCAGCTGCCCGTGATCCTGACGCTCCTCGCCCGGGCCGGGATCATCGATTCGACCTTCCTGAAGGAGAAACGCCGCTACGCGATCGTCGGGGTCTTCATCATCGCCGCCGTCCTGACGCCGCCCGACGTCATCAGCCAGATCGCCCTCGCGGTGCCGACGCTGCTTCTCTACGAGGCCTCGATCATCGCCGTGGTGATGGCGGAGAAGAAGAAATCGGCAGCCGACGCGGCAGCGGCCGCGGCGGCGGCGGAGTAGCGCTCCGCCTCTCCCCGTGCCAACGGGGAGAGGTCGAGTCCGCGGTCACGCGGACCGGGTGAGGGGCCGGGGAGACTCGCCATGAGATGGCGGGCGCCCTTGCCCCTCATCCGGTCGCTCTGACGAGCGACTCGACGTCTCCCCGCGCGCGGGGAGAAGAGTTGCAGCGAACCGATCGAGCCATGCACGACATCCGCCTCATCCGCGAGAACCCGGCCGCCTTCGATGCGGGGCTGCAGAGCCGCGGGCTCGAACCGTTTTCCACCGAGCTGATCGCGCAGGACGAGCGCCGCCGTGCGGCCGTGTCGGCGCTGCAGGTGGCGCAGGAGAGCCGGAACAGCCTGTCGAAGGAGATCGGCCAGGCCAAGAAGGCGCGCGACGAGGCGCGCGCCGCGACCCTGATGGAGGAGGTCGCGCGGCTGAAGAGCTACGTGCCCGAGTTGGAAGAGACGGAGAAGGCCGCCAAGGCGGAGCTCGACAAGAAGCTGGCCGAGATCCCGAACATCCCCGGCCCGGACGTCCCGGTCGGCCGGGACGAGCACGGCAACGTCCAGCGCGAGGAGCATCGCTTCGAGGGCGGCCGGCAGCTCGGCTCGGGCAAGCAGCATTTCGAGCTGGGCGAGGCGTGGCGGATCGGCGGGGTGCCGATGATGGATTTCGAGGCGGCCGCGAAGCTGTCGGGCTCGCGCTTCGTCGTCTTGCGCGGCCAGCTCGCCCGGCTCGAGCGGGCGCTCGGCCAGTTCATGCTCGACCTGCACACGACCGAGCACGGCTATACGGAGGTGAGCCCGCCGCTGATGGTGCGGGACGAGGCGATGTTCGGGACGGCGCAGCTGCCGAAGTTCGTCGACGATCAATTCGCAACATCGCGGGAGGCAACCTTATCCGACGCCTTATTCTGGAAGGAGCCGTATCAGGAGAAAGCGCAGTCAGAGATTACCCGTGAGATCGAGCGACGGCTCGGCACGTCGCCAAGGTCTCAGGCAGATTTCAGACTTGTCCGTGAGATCGCCCTGGAATCTACCCGCAAGTGGCACGAACGCTTCGTTGCTGAAAACACTCACTACAACCGGCTCTGGCTCATCCCTACGGCCGAAGTCCCGCTCACGAACCTCGTCCGCGAGAGCATCCTGTCCGCGGACGAACTCCCCCTCCGCTTTACGGCCCTCACCCCCTGTTTCCGGGCCGAGGCCGGAGCGGCCGGGCGGGACACGCGCGGGATGCTGCGGCAGCATCAGTTCACGAAATGCGAGCTCGTCTCGATCACGACGCCCGACACGTCGGCCCACGAGCACGAGCGCATGCTGGCCTGCGCCGAAGAGGTGCTGAAGCGGCTCGACCTGCCGTTCCGGGTGATGACGCTCTGCACCGGCGACATGGGCTTTGCGGCCCAGAAGACCTACGACATCGAGGTCTGGATGCCGGGGCAGGGGACCTACCGCGAAATCTCCTCCTGCTCGGTCTGCGGCGATTTCCAGGCCCGCCGGATGGAGGCGCGCTACCGGCCGAAGCCGGAGACGGGCGGCAAGCCCGGCGCGCCCCGCCACGTCCACACCCTCAACGGTTCCGGCGTCGCGGTCGGCCGGGCGCTGATCGCGGTGCTCGAGAATTACCAGGAGCCGGACGGCACCGTCACGGTGCCGTCGGCGCTGCTTCCCTATATGGGCGGGCTCGAGCGGATCGGGGCCGTCTAGTATCTTCGCCAAGAGAGGCTGAACTTTGCGCATCCTGGTCACGAATGACGACGGCATCCACTCGCACGGCCTGAAGCTGCTCGAGAAGGTGGCGCGCGAGATCTCCGACGACGTCTGGGTCGTGGCGCCGGAATTCGACCAGTCCGGCGTCTCGCACTCCCTGTCGCTCTCCGACCCGCTCCGGCTGCGCGAGATCTCCGACCGGCATTTCGCCGTGAAGGGAACGCCGACCGATTGCGTCATCCTGGGCACCCGCCACGTGATGAAGGAGCGACGTCCGGATCTCGTCCTGTCGGGCATCAATCACGGCCAGAATGTCGCCGAGGACGTGATCTATTCCGGCACCGTCGCGGGCGCGATGGAGGGCACGATCCTCGGCATCCCGTCGGTCGCGCTGAGCCAGGCTTATGGAAAGAGCGGGCGGGCGAACATCAAGTGGCATTGCGCCGAGCATCACGCCGCCGACGTCATCCGCCGCATCGTCGACCAGGGCGTGCCGGACGGGGTGCTCCTCAACGTCAACTTCCCCGATTGCGAGCCGGCCGAGGTGCAGGGCATGGCGGTCACCGCGCAGGGCAAGCGCGACAAGGAACTTTTGGCCATCGACGAGCGCCAGGACGGACGCGGCAACCCCTATTTCTGGGTCGGCTTCGCCCGGAAACCGTACGAGCCCGGGAACGGCACCGACCTGAAGGCGGTGTCCGAGAACCGCATCTCCGTGACCCCGCTGCGGCTAGACCTCACCGACGAGCCGACGATGACGCTGCTCGCGCAGGCGTTCCGGTAAGGCCCCAACGGGACATCACGCGGGAATCCCTCCCTGGAGGGGAGGGCGAGTCGAAGCGCAGCTTCGAGCCGGGGTGGGGACACGGGGCAGGGTTGTCCCCACCCCGGTTCGGCTTCGCCGACTCGGCCCTCCCCTCCGGGGAGGGATCGCCGCGTCGGCCGCGCCCCAGCCCGACACGCTTCGTCAACATGCAGGCCCCATGATCCGGCTCAGCCAGGATCGAGGCCGCCACGGGTGTCAGCCGCTCTTCATCACGCCGACGAATTCGAGGTCTCGCACGGGATCGAGGCCGCCTCCTTCATGCTCGCGCTCCGCAGCCGGGGCGTGTTCGACCTGCGCGTGCTCCGCGCCATGGAGCAGGTGCCGCGCGAGCTGTTCGCGCCGCGCCGCTACGGGGACCTCGCCCGCCAGGACGTGGCGCTTCCGCTCGCCTGCGGCGAGACGATGACGGCGCCGGCCGCGGTCGCCCAGATGCTGGCGGCGCTCGGCGTGCAGCCGGGACAGCGGGTGCTCGAGATCGGCACCGGCTCGGGCTATGTCGCCGCGCTCCTCGCCCGCATGGGCGCGGCGGTCCATTCGGTCGAGCGGCATCGGACCCTGGCCGAGAGCGCCGCGCAGCGCCTCCGGGCGGCCGGGCTCGCCGGGAGCTGCGAACTCAGCTGCGAGGACGGGCTCGGCCCGGCGAGCGGGGAGACGCGCTACGACCGCATTCTCCTGAATGGCAGCGTCGCCTCGCTGCCGGCCGGCCTGACCTCGCGGCTCGCGGCCGGCGGCCGACTGGTCGCGGGGCTCGCGGCCGAGCGTTTCGCGTCGCGGCTCCTCGTCTTGTCGCGCGAGCCCGATGGCGGATTGACGAGCCGCACCGGCGCGGCCTTGCGCCTCTCGCGGCTCCGGGTGCCGGAAAATCCCGTGTCGGGCAACGGAAGCTTAACGCCAACGGCGCTTTAATCATGAGCGTCAGTTGCGTCGCGTGCGGGTGGTGAAATGCGTAACCGTGTGATGTCCGAAATGCTGAGGGCCGCGTCTCGGATCGCCATGATCGGCGTCGTCGGTTCGCTCGCTGCAGCCTGCACCACGGATAGTGTGCGCTTCTCCGAAACGCCCTTCGCCAATCCCTTCGCAAGCTCCGGCAGCGGCGCCGAACCGGCCATGACGGGGAGCATCGACGAGCCGCGAAGCGAGCCGGCCAGGATCGCGCCCGCACCGCGCGAATCCATCCGGTCGGAGCCGATCGCGCCGGTCCGCAGCGCGACCCCGTCTTCCGCGCCGGCTCCCGCGCCTTATTCCCGCCAGGCCTCCTCGGGGCCCTCGGGCTGGTCCGCGAGCGGCGGCTCCAGCATCACGGTCGGAAGCGGCGACAGCCTGACCGGCATCGCCAACCGCTACGGCGTGCCGTCAAGCGCGATCCTGTCGGCGAACGGCATCACGGCGTCGCAGGTCACGGCCGGCCGTCGCATCGTGATCCCGGTCTACAGCGCCCATGGCGGCTCGGGCTCGCCGAGCCGCGTGTCCCAGGCCGAGCCCGAGCGCCAGGGCCGCGTCGTCTCGACCGCGAAGCTGACCCCGGCCAAGGCCGCACCGCCCCGCACCATGGCCGAGGCCACGCTGGTGAAGCCGCGCGTGCGGCCCGGCCAGCCGAAGCAGGACGTCGTCGCCAAGGCCGCGCCGGCCAAGGAGCCCGTGAAGACGGCCTCGCGCAGCAATGTGGATGCGAAGAACGTCGTCCGGGCGGCCCCGCCCGCCGCCAAGGTCGCGGCCGCGAAGCCGGCGCCGGCCCCGGAGCCGGTCGCGAAAACCGCCAAGGTCGCCGCCCAGAAGGCGATCGAGCCCGCGAAGGTCGCGGCTCCCGCACCGACCAAGGTCGCGGTCGCGGCGCCCGCCAAGGCGACGCCCGTCGAGACGCCGAAGCCCGCTCCGAAGGAGCCCGAATCGACCGGCGCCATCCCGGTCGCCGCGACCGGTGCCGAATTCCGCTGGCCGGCCCGCGGCCGCGTCATCACCGGTTTTGGCGGTGGCGGGTCGAACGAGGGCATCAACATCGCGGTGCCGGACGGCACCCCGGTCAAGGCGGCCGGCGACGGCACCGTCGCCTATGCGGGCTCCGAGGTGAAGGGTTATGGCAACCTCGTCCTCATCCGGCACGACAACGGCTACGTCTCCGCCTACGCCCATAACGGCGACCTCGACGTGAAGCGCGGCCAGAAGGTGACCCGGGGCCAGACGATCGCGAAGTCCGGCCAGTCCGGCAACGTGACCTCGCCGCAGCTCCACTTCGAGATCCGCAAGGGTTCGACCCCGGTCGACCCGATGAAGTACCTCGCCAGCGCCAGCTGAGGCTCCGTTCATGCCGGCGAGAGCCGGCATCCAGAGCCGGACGTCCTGGACCCCGGCTTTCGCCGGGGTGAGCGGACTTCTTCCTTTCAGCGGTCGATCGGAAGACGGGCGAAAAACCCGCTCATGCCGGCGAAAGCCGGCATCCAGAGCCGGACGTCCTGGACCCCGGCTTTCGCCGGGGTGAGCGGTGAGGTCCCGGCTCCGCGGGGCAAGATCAGCTAGCGGTTCAGCCTCGCCAGCAGGCTCGACGTATCCCAGCGCTTGCCGCCGAGCCCCTGCACCTCGGCGTAGAACTGGTCGACCAGGGCGGTGACGGGCAGGAGCGCGCCGTTCAGCTTGGCCTCGTCCAGGCAGATCGACAGGTCCTTGCGCATCCAGTCGACGGCGAAGCCGAAATCGTACTTGGCCTGGTTCATCGTCTTGCCGCGATTCTCCATCTGCCAGGAGCCGGCGGCGCCCTTCGAGATCACGTCCAGCACGGCCTCGATATCGAGCCCGGCGCGCTGGCCGAAATGGATCGACTCGGCCAGGCCCTGGACCAGGCCGGCGATGCAGATCTGGTTCATCATCTTCGCGAGCTGGCCGGAGCCCGTCGGGCCGAGGAGGCGCGCGGCGCGGGCGTAGCTCATGATCGCGGGCTCGACATAGGCGTAGACGTCTGACTGGCCGCCGCACATCACGGTCAGCACGCCGTTCTCGGCCCCGGCCTGCCCACCGGAGACCGGGGCATCGATGAAGCCGAATCCGGCGGACCGCGCGGCGGAATCGAGCTCGCGCGCGATGGAGGCCGACGCCGTCGTGTGGTCGACGAAGGCCGTGCCCTTGCCCATGGCCGCGAAGGCTCCGCCGTCGGCCACCGTCACCTGGCGCAGGTCGTCGTCGTTGCCGACGCAGCAGAACACGATCTCCTGCCCCGTCGCTGCCTCGGCCGGCGTCGCCGCATGGCGTCCGCCATTCTCCGAGACCCACTTTTCCGCCTTGGCCGCCGTGCGATTATAGACGGTGACCTCGTGCCCCTTCGCCGCGAGATGCCGGGCCATGGGGTAGCCCATGACGCCGAGCCCCAGGAACGCAACCTTCGCCATGTCGTGATCTCCCTCGGTAGCGGGCGCATCGCCCGGTCGTGCCGTCGCAGCTCTGCGGAGCCGCTTACTTGATGTCGAACGGGATGTATTTCGCCCGGATGCGGTCGTAGGTGCCGTCCGCCATCACGGCCTCGATGGCCCGGTCGAACATTTCGGCCAGCCCGCGATCGCCCCTGCGGAGCGCGACGCCGATACCCTCGCCGCGGTCGACCGGGAGGTCCGCCACGACGCGGCAGCAGGCCATGCCCTCGCGGCTTTCGAGGAAGCGGGAGAGCGCGAGCTTGTCGCCCAGCACGTAGTCGATCCGGCCCGTAAGGAGGTCGAGCTGGGCCTCGTCGAGCTTGTGATAGGTCCGCACGACGGGCGGCTTCGGCAGGGTCGCGAGATAATCGGCGAACTCGCTGTCCTTCACCACGCCGACGCTGCGACCCTCGAGATCGTCCGGCTTCACGATGGCGGCGTCGTCGCCGTTCCGGGTGCCGACGAGCGCGGCCGGGATGCGGTAATAGCGGCGCGAAAACCGGTAGCGGGTGCGGCGCTCCGGCGTGATCTCCATCGACGACAGGATGGCGTCGAACCGGCCGGCCTTCAGCCCGCCATACATGCCCTCCCAATCCTGGAGCACGATCGTGCAGGGCAGGCCCATCCGGTTGCACAGCGCCTTGGCGAGATCGACCTCGAACCCGGCCGGCTCGGTGCCCTCGACATAGTTGAAGGGCGGATAGGCACCCTCCGTCGCGATGCGGAGCGCGCCCTGTGCCGCCGCCTCCGGGGCGGCGACGAGCAAAGAGGCGGCGAAGGCCAGCGCCGCTGCCAGCCCGAGAAAAGCCCGGGCCGGGAAAGATCGTCGGGCGGTCACTCGATCTTCGGAGGCGGCAGCGGGTCGAAGCCGGGCACACCGCCGCCACCGGGAAGATCGAGGCCCGGGATCTGGATGCCTTCCAGGCTCTTCTCGACCGCGGCAGGATCGATCGTCGTTCCTGATTTCTTATAGTGCATGACCATCTGCGGGTAGAAGATTACGATCAGGACCATGATCAGCTGAATGATCACGAACGGGATCGCGCCGTAATAGATTTGGCCCGTCGTCACGGGTGCCATCTGCTTCTTGGTCACCCGATCGAGATAGGGCACCTTGGGCGCGACCGAGCGCAGGAAGAAGAGCGCGAAGCCGAAGGGCGGATGCATGAAGCTCGTCTGCATGTTCACGCCCAGCATGACCCCGAACCAAATGAGGTCGATGCCGAGCTTGTCCGCCGCCGGCCCGAGCAACGGGATGATGATGAAGGCGAGCTCGAAGAAGTCGAGGAAGAAGGCGAGCAGGAAGACGAGCGTGTTGACGAAGAGGAGGAAGCCGAGTTGGCCGCCGGGCAGGGAGGTCAGGAGGTGCTCGACCCAGAGGTGGCCGTTGACGCCGTAGAAGGTGAGCGAGAAGACCCGCGCGCCGAGAAGGATGAACACCACGAAGGCCGAGAGCCGCGCGGTCGATTCCGTCGCCGCCTTGACGAGCGCCCAGTTGAACCGCGCCGGATTGCCGTCGAGCCGCCGCTTGCCGGCGGCCAGGATCATGGAGCCGAGCGCGCCCATGGCGCCCCCTTCCGTCGGGGTCGCGAGGCCGATGAAGATCGTGCCGAGCACCAGGAAGATGAGGAGGAGCGGCGGCACCATCACGAAGGTGACCTGGGTCGCCATCCGGGACATCAGGTGGAAGCCGGTCATTTTCGCCAGGAGGCCGACCACGGTGGCGTAGATCGCGGCGGCGCCCACCATCTCGAGGAAGATCACCGTACCGGACGAGGCCGGCGACGTCCTGATCGTCCAGACATAGGCGACGACCAGGGCGAGCGAGAGCACGATCGAGAGAAGGACGCGGCTGGCGCCGAGAAGCCGGTCGAGGACCGCGCAGATGAGGGCCACCACCGTCGAGACGCAGATCGTCAGGATGACGAAGTCGGCGCCGCCCTTCACCGAGGTCTGGCTCATGACGTAATAGCCGACGACGCCTGAGAAGAGGACCAGCACGCCGAGCTGCCACACGCCCCGGGCTCCGCTGGGCTCCCGGAAGCCGATCGCATCGACGGGCAAACCGGGCGCGGCCTTGGGATAGATCAGCGTGATCAGGAAGATGTAGCCCGCATACATGCCGGCGAGGACGAGGCCCGGGATGAAGGCGCCCTCGTACATGTCGCCGACGGAGCGGCCGAGCTGGTCGGCCATGACGATCAGGACCAGCGACGGCGGGATGATCTGCGCGAGCGTGCCGGATGCCGCGATGATGCCGGAGGCGACGCGCCGGTCGTAGCCGTAGCGCAGCATGATCGGCAGCGAGATCAGCCCCATCGAGATAACGGAGGCGGCGACGACGCCCGTCGTGGCGGCGAGCAGCGCGCCGACGAAGACGACCGCATAGGCGAGACCGCCCCGCACGGTGCCGAAGAGCTGCCCGATCGTGTCGAGCAGGTCCTCGGCCATGCCGGACCGTTCCAGCACGAGCCCCATGAAGGTGAAGAAGGGCACCGCGAGCAGGACCTCGTTCGACATCACGCCGAAGACGCGCTCGGGCAGGGCCTGAAGCAGCGGCCAGCTCAGCGTGATCTCGCCCGGGGCATAGGGCGCGAGTTCGGTCGCGATGATGAAGAAGGCGAGGCCGTTCGCGGCGAGCGCGAAGGCGACCGGGTAGCCGAGGAGCAGGAAGACGACCAGCGCGCCGAACATGATCGGCGCGAGATTGTGAGCGATCAGGACGGCCACGGGCAGACTTTCGAAGGAAGGGTGCTTCAGGCGCGAGGGGCGGGGGGCGCGGTCGGGGCGAGCCCGGCCTCTTCCTGCAAGGCGAGGAGGCGGGCGGCTTCGGCCTCGGCCGCGGCCTGATGGCCGGCGGCGGTATGTTCATCCTCGATCAGGCCGCGCATGACGCCGACCCGCTTAATCACCTCGCTCAGCCATTGGAGCAGCAGGAGCGCGAAGCCGACGAGGATCAGGAGCTTGGCCGGCCAGATGGCGAGACCACCGGCGCTCGACGAGACCTCGCCGCTCACGAACGACAGACGGAAGAACGGGATCGACAGGTAGGTCAGGACGAGCGCGAAGGGCAGCAGGAAGAAGACATGCCCGAACATCTCGACCCAGTTGCGCGTCTGCGGCTTGAGCCGCGACGACACGATGTCGATCCGGATGTGCTCGTTCATGGCGAGCGTCCACGGCGCGCACAGCATGAACACCGCCCCGAACAGGTACCATTGCAGTTCGAGCCAGGCATTGGACGAAATGCCGAGCGTCTTGCGGGCAATCGCGTTCAGCGCCGAGACGATGATCGCGACCACGATCGCCCACGCTGCCGCGCGGCCAACGACCGTGTTCAAAGCATCGATGCCTCGGCTTAGCCGGATCAGTCCTGCCATAGGGTTCCCTGCGAGCGCTCGATCTTCCCTGGGTCGACTTGCTCGGGGTGGCGATAACGCATGGCCCGGGATCGAACAAGCAGGGCCGACGACTCCGCGCGGGATGGTTCCGACAGGCCGTCCGGGCCTCGCAATCCTGGCCCGCGCCGGAACGGCGGCGGGGCCTAACCGCCCGTGACGCTCATATGCCGGACGACGGCCGGAGCCGCGCGCTCGATGACGAAGTCGTGGCCGCGGGGCTTGCGCGAGATCGCCTCGGTGATCGCCGCCTCGAGCCGCTCGTTGCCCTCGGACATTCGCATCGGGCTGCGCAGGTCGGCCGAATCCTCCTGGCCGAGGCAGAGGTAGAGCTGGCCGGTGCAGGTGAGGCGGACGCGGTTGCAACCCTCGCAGAAATTGTGGGTCAGCGGCGTGATAAAGCCGATCTTGCCCCCGGTCTCCTCGACCCGCATGTAGCGCGCCGGCCCGCCGGTCCGCTCCGGCAGGTCCGTCAGCGTGAAATGCGAGGCGAGCCGCTCGCGCACGAGCGACAGTGGCAGGAACTGGTCGAGCCGCCCCGGCTCGATGTCGCCGAGAGGCATCACCTCGATCATGGTCAGGTCCATCGACCGGCGGTGCGCCCATTCGATCATCGGGACGATCTCGTCCTCGTTCACGCCCTTCAGCGCGACCGCGTTCAGCTTCACCTTCAGC
This sequence comes from uncultured Enterovirga sp., assembly GCF_964242715.1. NCBI lineage: Bacteria > Pseudomonadati > Pseudomonadota > Alphaproteobacteria > Hyphomicrobiales > Methylobacteriaceae > Enterovirga > uncultured Enterovirga sp. The sequence continues at coordinate 14,139 of NZ_CAXTAZ010000035.1, read as the reverse complement.
CCGGCGCGCTGTGCGGCATCGATGCCCCGCATCACCTGGGCGAGGTCGCCCCGCCGCGTGATCTCGCGAAAGCGCTTCGGGTCGAGCGAGTCGATCGAGACGTTGACGCGGCGCACGCCGCAGGCGGCGAGGTCGGCCGCATAACGTTCGAGCAGCGTCCCGTTGGTCGTCAATGTGAGTTCGTGCAGGGCGCCGGTCTCGAGATGGCGCGAGAGCGAGCGGAACAGCTGCATGACGTCACGCCGGACGAGGGGCTCGCCGCCCGTGATCCGAAGCTTTCGCACGCCCCTGCCCACGAAGACGGAGCAGACCCGGTCGAGTTCCTCGAGGGTCAGCAGTTCGCGCTTCGGCAGGAATTCCATGTCCTCCGACATGCAATAGACGCAGCGAAGATCGCAGCGGTCCGTGACGGAGACGCGCAGATAGGTGACGTGCCGACCGAAAGGGTCGACGAGGGCCGGTTCGGCACTCTGTCGAGGAAGCTGGATGGTCCGATCCGTCACGGCGCGCTCGGCACCTCGTTTGGGCTGGCTGGAAGCCTTATGTGGGGATCGGATGCCGGCGGTCAAACGCGTCGGGCAGCGGGGACGGTATGGCGGACGACATCTGGCCTTCTGAGATCCGGCTCGTCGCCGACCGCCAGGCCTTGCTGGTCCGGTTCGACGACCGCCTCCTGACGCTGCCGGCCGAGTTGCTGAGGGTGGAAAGCCCCTCGGCCGAGGTCAGGGGTCACTCGCCCGCAGAGAAGAAGCTCGTGCCGGGCAAGAGCGGGGTCAGGATCAAGGCCGTCGAGGCCGTCGGCAATTACGCGGTGCGGCTCACCTTCGACGACGGCCATTCCACCGGCATCTACGGCTGGGCCTATCTCGCCGAACTCGGGCGCGACCCGAACGGCCTGGTCAGGCAGTACCGGGACGGACTAGCCGCGGCCGGCCTATCCCACGAGCCGCTGCCGCCAAGGTTCGGCTGACCGGCGGAATGTGGCCGGCTCTCGCCGGCCACATCGACGTCAGCGCTGGACCACCACGCGCGTGCCGACCCGGACGCGCTCGTAGAGGTCGACGACGTCTTCGTTCATCATCCGGATGCAGCCGGAGGAGACGGCCTGGCCGATCGTGTCGGGCTCGTTCGAACCATGGATGCGGTAGAGGGTCGAGCCGAGATACATGGCGCGGGCGCCCATCGGGTTGTCGGGGCCGCCTTTCATGAAGCGCGGCAGGTCCGGGCGGCGGCGCAGCATCTCGGCCGGGGGCGTCCAGGTCGGCCATTCCGCCTTGCGGGTGACCAGCTTGGTGCCCGCCCAGTCGAAGCCTGGCCGGCCCACGCCGACCCCGTAGCGGATGGCCTGGCCGTTGCCGAGGACGAAATAGAGGCGCCGCTCGATCGTGGAGATCACGATCGTGCCGGGAGCGTAGCGGCCCTGGAAGGACACGACTTCGCGGGGGATCGCGGTCGCCTGCGGGATCAGGTTCTGGAACGGAACGATCGGCTCCCGGGTCAGGGGATCGATCTCATAGGCCGATGCCGGCGCGGCAAAGGCGGCGAAGGCGCAGGCGAGCCCGGCCAAGAGGTGTGTGAAGCGGCTCATCGATGTGCCTCGTGTGAATCAGCTTGCCTTGGCAAGCCAGGCAGCTCTATAACACCGAGCTTGACCATTCGATCCACTGTCGCCACGAATATGACGCGATTTAGCCACCTTCCGGAAAGCGTGGCCGGTCCGACACGCGCTCGCTTGACGCTCCGCGACCTCGCCCATAGAGACGGCACGGGTTGGCCGGACGGTCGGCCTCCGGGCGCGTAGCTCAGCGGGAGAGCATTCGCTTCACACGCGAAGGGTCACAGGTTCAATCCCTGTCGCGCCCACCACTCGGCCATGCCCGGGCAGCCGCTCAACCGCCGCGGCAAGTTCGTCGAAATCGTCGATCACAATATCCGGGCCGAGTTCCGAGACCGGCGTGTCCGTGTAGCCGAACGGCACCGCGATCACCGGGATGCCGGCCGCCTTCGCCGTGTCGATGTCGGTGCGGGAATCGCCGATCATCACGGCGCGGTTCGGATCGCCGCCGGCGGCCTCGATCGTCATGGTGAGATGGCGGGCATCCGGCTTGAACCACGGGAAGGTGTCGCGCCCGCAGATGGCCGCGAACCGGCCCGCGATGCCGAGCCCTTCGAGGAGCCGCCGCGAATGAAGTTCGACCTTGTTCGTGCAGACCGCGAGGCGGTATCCGCGATCGGCGAGGGTCGCGAGCGCCTCCTCGACATGGGGGAAGAGCCGCGATTCGACGCAGAGGCGGTCGGCGTAGATCGTGAGGAAGAGCCGGAACAGTTCGTCGGAATGCGCCGGCGTCATCTCGCGACCCGCGGCCTCGAAGCCCCGCTCGACGAGGGCGCGCGACCCGGCTCCGATCATCTCGCGCGCGGTCTCGAAGGGCACATGCGGCAGCCCCTCCCTGTCCATGATGACGTTCAGGGTGGAGATCAGGTCCGGCGCCGTGTCGGCGAGGGTCCCGTCGAGATCGAAGACGACGATGGGGGGGAGCGACATCCGGCTTCGCTAGCGGCGGGCGCTGGCGCGATCAACCCGCGGCCGTGTACGAGGCCCCCGGCCAGAGAGGCCGCGCTCCGAGAATCGTCCCACGATGTCCATGAACCCCGCCGAACAGAAGCGCGCCGCGGCGGAGAGGGCCGTCGGTCTCGTCGAGGGCGGGATGCGGCTCGGGCTCGGGACCGGTTCAACCGCGTCACTCTTCGTGGAGGCGCTCGGCCGCCGCGTCGCCTCGGGGCTCGCGGTCGTGGCCGTGCCGACCTCGGAGGCCACCCGGGCGCAGGCGGAAGCGCTCGGGATCCCGCTCGCCACCCTGGACGAACAGCCGGAGCTCGACTTGACGGTGGACGGTGCGGACGAGATCGATCCGGAGCTGAACCTGATCAAGGGAGGCGGCGGCGCGCTCCTGCGTGAGAAGCTCGTCGCGGCCGCGAGCCGCAAACTCGTGGTCATCGCGGATGCGACGAAGCGGGTCGACCGGCTCGGCCGCTTCCCGCTGCCGATCGAGATCGTGCCGTTCGGGCTCGAGACGACGCGGCGCCGTGTCGCGGCCGCGCTCGACCGGCTCGCGCCGGGCGGCACGCTCGCCTTGCGGCTCGGCCCCTCGGGGACGCCCTTCCTGACCGACGGCGGGCATTACATCCTCGACGCCCGCCTCTCGGCGATACCTTCGCCGGCCGAGACGGGGCGTGCGCTGAAGGCCATCCTCGGGGTGGTCGAGCACGGCCTCTTCATCGACCTCGCCACCCGCGCCTTGATTGGAGCGCAGGACGGCGTCATGGACATCGCTCGACGGACGAGTCCGCTCTCTGGAGAACGCGCATCATGAGGATGAGACCGGTCAAGCTCGCTGCCGCCCTTCTCGGTTGTCTCGTTCTCGCGGCGGGTCCGAGCCACGCCCAGGAACCGGGCCCCGCGCATATGGCGGCAGCCCGCGAACTCGTCGTCGCGACCGGGGCGGGGTCGAGCATCGACAACATCTTCCCGGCCCTCATCACCGAAATCCGCCAGCAGGCGATCACACGGCCCGAGATCGCGAAGGACCTGGACGAGGTCGTGAAGGCGCTCCAGCCGGAACTCGAGACCCAGAAGCAGCAGGCGATGAACCTCGCCGCGCGCGCCTACGCCAAATGGCTCACGGAGGCGGAGGTTCGCGACGCGCTCACCTTCTTCAAATCCCCGTCCGGCATGAAATACGTGATGGTCCAGCCCGACCTGACCGACGACATCGTCCAGTCGGTGACGGCCTGGTCGCAACTCGCCTCGGACTACGTCATGGCCCGGACCCGCGCCGAGATGATGAAGCGCGGGCACCAGATGCAGTAGCCCGCCGGCTCAGCGCTTGATGAGGCCGACCTCCTTCAGCGCCGTCTTCACCCGCTCCAGTTCCGCCGCGAGGAAGCGACCGAATTCCTCCGACGGCAGATAGGCGTTCTGCCAGCCCTTCCGCTGGAGCAGCTCGCGCCAGCCCGCCGACGCCGCGAGGCCGGCGACGCGGCCTTCCAGCAGGGCGCGGCGGTCGGGGGGCATGCCCGGTCTCGCCATGACGCCGCGCCAATTGGCGAGGTCGAGGGTGATCCCGCTCTCGGCGAAGGTCGGCGCGTCGACCGTGTCGATCCGGGAGGGCGATGCGACGCCGAGAAGCCGGATGCGGCCGGCCTTCACTTCGGCCGCGAGTTCGCCCGACGACACGAACACGGCCGAGACCCGCCCCTCCGCGGCGGCGAGGGCCGCCTCGGCGCTCGTCAGGAACGGCACGTAGACGACGCGCGACGAGTCGCTGTCGATCGCACGCGCGAGAAGCAAAGCCGCGACGTGGTCGATCCCGGCGCTCGGCCCTCCGGCCCAGGTGACCTTGCCGGGATCCGCGACCGCGGCCGCCCGAAGCTCGTGGAGATCGCGAAACGGAGAGGCGGCCGGTACGGCGAGTGCGAAATATTCGGCGCTCAGTCGAGCGATCGGGGTGAGCTGGTCCAGCCCGACCGTCGACCGGTGCACGAAGGTCGCATCCAGCATCGTCAGGCCGGTGACCAGGAGCGCGTCGTCGGACGGGTCGGCCACGAAATGTGCGAGCCCGACCGTGCCGCCACTGCCCGGCACGTTCACGACCTCGACTTTCGACACCGCTCGCTCGTCGGCGAGCGCGGCCTTCAGAGCCTGTGCCAGCTGGTCCCAGCTGCTGCCCGGCGCGGCCGGCGCGACGATACGGAGATCGCCTGCCCAGGCGGTGGTCGCCACGACGAGGCAGAGAAGAGCGGCAAACGGTGTTCGTGACAGGGCCGGTCCCCTCATCGTCTCACGTGAACCATCCCCCCTTCATCACGCTAGACGGCGCTTCAGGACCGGACAAGCACCCGTACGGCGCAGGCCGAGGATAGTTTCACCGGTCGAGCCTCGCGCCGTCAGCATGGGATGGCCCGCTCGGCTCGGCCGGCGCTTCCGGGCGGGCCCGGGCGACCGCCTATCCAAGTCCGGCGCGAGCCGCTAAGTCGCCGCCAACCCTGGGACGCGTGTGATGGCGAGAGACGAGGTCGACCTATTCGTGATCGGGGGCGGGTCGGGCGGCGTCCGGGCGGCCCGGATCGCGGCCGGCCACGGCGCCCGAGTCGCGCTCGCGGAGGAGTATCGGCTCGGCGGAACCTGCGTGATCCGCGGCTGCGTGCCGAAGAAGCTGATGGTCTATGCGAGCCGGTTCTCGGACGAGTTCGAGGATGCGCGCCGCTTCGGCTGGGATGTCGGCGAGCCGCGGCTGGACTGGTCGATCCTGAAGCGGAACCGCGATGCCGAGATCGCGCGGCTGGAAACCATCTACGGCTCGCTCCTTCATACCGCCGGGGTCGAGACCCATCACGAACGTGCCCTGATCGAGGATGCCGGCACCGTCGTCCTGCCGGGCTCCGGACGCCGGATCAAGGCGGGCCATATCCTGATCGCGGTCGGCGCGACGCCGACCCTCGATCCTCCGATCGACGGAGGAGAGCTCGCCATGACCTCGAATGGCGTGTTCGACCTCGAGCGCCGCCCGGATCGGATCCTCGTCATCGGCGGCGGCTATATCGCCGTCGAGTTCGCGGGCGTCTTCGCAGGCCTCGGCTCGGAGACCACGCTCCTCCACCGGGGCGACAAGCTCCTGCGCGGCTTCGACGAGGACCTGCGGGACGGTCTCGGCGAGGCCTATCCGAAACGCGGCATCGCGCTCGCGCTCGGAACGACGCTCGAGCGGATCGAACGAGCCGGTGAGGTTCTGCGGGCGACGTTGTCCGATGGCCGGGTGCTGGAGGTCGACGACATCCTGGTCGCGACCGGCCGCCGGCCCCATTCGGGCGGGCTCGGACTCGAGCGGGTCGGCATCGAGACGGACGAGATCGGCGCCGTGCCGGTGGACGTCTATTCCCGCACGTCGGTCCCGACGATCTCGGCCGTGGGCGACGTCACGAACCGGGCGAACCTGACCCCGATCGCGATCCGGGAGGGCCACGCCTTCGCCGACACCGTCTTCGGCGGCAAGCCGACCGCGGTCGATCACGGCCTCATTCCGACGGGCGTCTTCTCGACGCCGGAGATCGGCACGGTCGGCATGAGCGAGGTCGCGGCCCGCGCCCGCCACGGCGACGACGTCGTGATCTACAAGGCGAGCTTCCGGCCCATGAAGGCGACGATCACGGGGAGGGACGAGCGCACGATGATGAAGATCGTCGTGGACGGCCCGACCGACCGTGTGCTCGGCGTCCACCTCCTCGGCCACGATGCCGGCGAGATCATCCAGCTCGCCGCAGTGGCCCTGGGCATGGGCGCGACCAAGGCCGATTTCGACCGAACCGTCGCCGTGCACCCGACCTCGTCCGAGGAACTCGTGACCCTGCGCACGCCGTTCGTGACGAAGAAGTCCGTGGCGGTGGGTTAAAAGTGTCGCCCGGCAGATTTAATACCTTGATATATGCCTAAAGCTGTCCTCTATTGCCTCGCTCAAAAAGATTTTTTGAGACGATTCTTCCCAGGTTACAGTTTGCACGATCAGAACATCGGGGTCATTACCAACTACAAAGGCTCCTGCGTCCTCAACTTTGTCCGAAGACCATCCTTCAAGCGCCACATGGCATGCGAGCCCGTCGAAGTAGAATCGGTTTGTCGGTACAGAAACGCCATCGGCATCATCGACAGCCGGGATGTTCTTCAAAAATTTTGAGGGCGCTTGATTGTGTCGCTCACCCAAGGTCGACAGCTGTGTCAAAGTGAGCGGGTAAAAGCTTGGTGGGCCTGCTTCGCTAGAGATGATCATGTCCCGTAGACGCGCAACGTCCGCTTCGGGCAATCTGACGAAGGCGAACTCGTAACGACCGCTTACTGCAGCTCTCCACAATAGACTCAGGTAAAAAAGTCGAAGCCGACGTGTGTCAAAGCTAGGAATACGACGGACACCCCAAGGAGTGCCAATTATTTCGTCCACATCCGAAGAAGGCAACTTCTGAATCGGGCCCCAACCACTCCAGACGAGCCGGAATGTCCTCAACGTTCTGACTGCCCAATCATCAAGTTCCGCGAGGATGCGCTCTCCTTCCTTGGTAACGATGTCAGGGTCGTACCAGCTGTCCCACCTCGTTTGGGGCGGATGATCTAACCCGCCCTGAACGAGGGGTGCGCCGCGCCGTGTAGGGCGAGTGAAGGCCTTTGGAATAAGATGAGACTTGACCAACTTACCTCGAGTTCCGGTAAGCTGACAGACACCAGGCATTTGTTTGCTGCTACATCCTGGACCTCAGCCCCGCCCGACGAACGGCATCTTGGTCGCCATCACGGTCATGAACTGCACGTTCGCCCCGAGTGGCAGCGAGGCCATGTGCGCGACGGCGTCTCCGACGATGGCCGGGTCGAACACGGCCTCGGGCCGGACCGACCCGTCCGCCTGCGGCACGCCCGCCTTCATGCGGCCGCCCATGGCGGTGTCGGCGTTGCCGATGTCGATCTGCCCGCAGGCGATGTCGTAGACGCGTCCGTCGAGCGAGCAGGATTTGGTGAGCCCGGTCACGGCGTGTTTCGTCGACGTGTAGGCGATCGAAAGCGGGCGCGGCGCATGCGCGGAAATCGAGCCGTTGTTGATGATGCGGCCGCCGCGCGGATCCTGGTCCTTCATGATCCGGAACGCCTGCTGGATGCAGAGGAACATGCCGGTCAAATTCGTGTCGACGACGACTCGCCAGGTTTCGAGCGGCAGGTCCTCGATCGGCACGGCCGGCGCGCCACGCCCGGCATTGTTGAACAGCACGTCGAGGCGGCCGAAACGCTCCTTCGTCTGCGCGAACAAGGCCTCGACATCCTCGGGCCTCGTCACGTCTCCCGGCACCGCGAGCGTGCGGCCGGCCTCGGCCTGCGCGGCGACTTCCTCCAGCGGCTCGCGGCGGCGGCCGGAGAGCACGACCGAGAAACCGTCCCGCAGCAGCGACAGCACGGCGGCCTTGCCGACCCCCGTTCCCGCGCCCGTCACCAGCGCGACCTTGTTCGTATCTGTCATGATTTCACGTCCTCCCGCTGCCTCCTTAGCGGAGGGCCACGGCGCAGACCAAGAGCGATTCGGCCATAAACCTCGCCATCTCGGCGCGGCGTCGCTATAAGCCCGCCTCCGCGACAAGGCAGGCCCAACCTCCACGCGCGGCAGGGGCGGAGAACGATGTCACACGAGAGATGGACGCCAGGGAGCTGGCGCGAGAAGCCCGTCCAGCAGATGCCGGCCTATGAGCCGGCCGAGGCACTGGCCGCCGTCGAGCGGCAGCTCGCAGGCTTTCCGCCGCTCGTCTTCGCCGGCGAGGCCCGCAAGCTGAAGACGGCGCTGGCGAAGGTCGCGTCGGGCGACGCGTTCCTGCTGCAGGGCGGCGATTGCGCCGAGAGCTTCGCCGAGCATTCGGCCGACAACATCCGGGATTTCTTCCGCGTCTTCCTGCAGATGGCCGTGGTGCTCACCTTCGCGGGCGCGTCGCCGGTCGTGAAGGTCGGCCGCATCGCGGGCCAGTTCGCCAAGCCCCGCTCGGCCCCGACGGAGCGGATCGGCGACGCCGAATGGGCGAGCTATCGGGGCGACATCGTCAACGACATCGCCTTCGACGAGGAATCGCGCCGGCCCGACCCGCGCCGCCAGCTCGAGGCCTACCGGCAATCGGCCGCGACGCTGAACCTGCTCCGCGCCTTCGCGACCGGCGGCTACGCCAATCTCGACAACGTCCACCGCTGGATGCTGGGCTATGCCCGCGACCCCGCCCAGGCTTCGCGCTACGTCGAGCTGGCCGACCGGATCACCGAGACGCTGTCCTTCATGCGGGCGATCGGGATCAATCCCGAGATGCATCAGGAGATGCGGACGACGGATTTCTACACGAGCCACGAGGCGCTGCTGCTCGGCTTCGAGGAGGCCTTCACGCGCGTCGATTCGACGAGCGGCGAATGGTACGCCACCTCCGGCCACATGCTCTGGATCGGCGATCGGACCCGCCAGTCGGACCATGCCCATGTCGAATATGCGCGCGGCATCCGGAACCCGATCGGGCTGAAATGCGGTCCGTCGCTCAAGGCGGACGACCTTCTGAGGCTGGCCGACATTCTCGATCCGGCTCGCGAGCCCGGCCGCCTGACGCTGATCTGCCGTTTCGGAGCCGACAAGGTAGGCGACCATCTGCCGGCCCTCATCCGGGCGATGACCCGCGAGGGCCGCACCGTCGTCTGGTCCTGCGATCCGATGCACGGCAACACGGTGAAGTCGGGCAATTACAAGACCCGCCCCTTCGAGCTCATCGTCGGCGAGATCGAGAATTTCTTCGCCGTCCACCAGGCGGAGGGAACCCATGCCGGCGGCCTGCATCTCGAGATGACCGGCAAGGACGTCACCGAATGCACCGGCGGTGGCGCCCGGTCGGTCTCGGATGCCGACCTCCAGGACCGCTATCACACCTATTGCGACCCGCGATTGAACGCCGATCAGGCGCTCGAAGTCGCCTTCATGACGGCGGAGCTGATCAAACGGGAGCGGCTCCTGCGCGGCGCGGTCCTGCCGGTCGCCGCCGAATAATGGTCAAGAAAAAGGGGCGGCTCGCGCCGCCCCTAGCTCCTCGCTATGGGAGCGCTCGTCTCATTTCAGCCAGTTGGTGAACAGGGCGATGAGGAGAATGATCGGCAGCGGGATGCCGATGAGCCAGAGAAGTCCGCCCTTCATCATGGTCGTGGTCCTTCGAGAACTGAATGGTGCGACAACCGCGACATGCTTGACCGGTTCCACGGCTTTCCGAGGCTGATCCCGCCCATCTTCCTGATCGCGATATGCTCGCCGAAGCGCTGCTTCATCTGACCGCGAAATCCTCCGCCGAACTCCGGGCGCTGGGCCTCGTCGGCGACGCGGTCGGGTTGTGGTCGCGGGCGACGCGCAGGCGCAAGGCGTGGTCGCCGCACGAGCAGCGTTCATGCGCCTTCGTGCGGTCCTTCGCGGAGAGCCTGGCCCGGCACAGGACGTTGCTCGTGCTCGGCTCCGGCCTGATTCGGGACGTCCCGCTGGCATTCCTCGCCGCCACGTTCGAGCGCACCATCCTCGTCGATGCCGTGCATCTCTGGCCGGCTCGCCTGAGGGCGGGCCGCGTCCGTGCGGAAACGCGGGTCGCCGACCTGACCGGCTTCGCGGCGTCGCTCTCCGGCGAGGAGGCCGGGCGCGTCGCCCCGCTCGCCGCGTTGCAGGCGGATCCGGCCATCGATCTGGTCGTCTCGGCGAATCTCCTCTCCCAGCTTCCGATGGCGCCGGCTCGTTGGCTCGACCGCCGACCCGAGGCCGCGAGACGTTGGCCCGCCGATCTCGGCCGCGTCATCCAGGAGGGACATCTCGCCGACCTTGCCGGTTTCGGAGCGCCGGTCTGCCTCCTGAGCGACGTCTCGTATCGCGATGTCGCTCGCGGAGGTGACGTGGCGCAGGGCGAGACGGCTCTCGTAAAATGCGCGCTCCCGGCACCTGACGAGGTTTGGGATTGGGAGGTGGCGCCGCCGGGCGAGATCGACCGCGGCTTTCGCCGGATCCACCGGGTCCATGCCTGGCGCGACATCCGGGGGCGGGCCGGCTAAACCGGCCTGATGACCGTCACCGTCCGCTTCGCCCCGTCCCCGACCGGGCTGATCCATATCGGCAATGCCCGGACCGCCCTCCTCAACGCGCTCTTCGCGAGGCGCCAGGGCGGCACCTTCGTGCTCCGGTTCGACGACACCGACCTCGAGCGCTCCCGGCGCGACTACGCCGATGCGATCGAGGTGGACCTCGCCTGGCTCGGCATCCCGCCCGACCGGACCATCCGTCAGTCGGAGCGGCTGGCGATCTACGAGGAGACCGCCGCCTGGCTCAGGGCCGAGCACCGCCTCTACGCCTGTTACGAGACGGCGGACGAATTGGAGCGGCGCCGGCGCATCCAGCTCGCGCGCGGGCAGCCGCCCGTCTACGATCGGGCTGCCCTCGCGCTCTCGGACGAGGATCGCGCGCGCCTCGAGGCCGAGGGCCGCCGGCCGCATTGGCGCTTCCGGCTCGAATCCCGCCGCGTGGAATGGGACGACCTCGTGCGAGGCCCCTCCCATGTCGAGACGGCCTCGCTGTCCGACCCGGTCCTGGTCCGCGAGGACGGCAGCTACCTCTACACGTTGCCCTCCGTTGCGGACGACATCGAGGTCGGGATCACGCACGTCATCCGCGGCGAGGACCACGTCACCAACACGGCCGTCCAGATCCAGCTCTTCGAGGCCCTGAACGGGCAGGTGCCGACCTTCGGGCACCACAACCTTCTCACGACGGCGAGCGGCGAAGGCCTCTCGAAGCGGTCCGGCGCGCTCTCGCTGCGGAGCCTCCGCGAGGCCGGGCTCGAGCCGATGGCCGTGAACGCGCTCGCCGTCCTCGTCGGGTCGGCCGAGGCGGTGCGTCCCGTGGCAAGACTCGACGAACTGGCGGGCCTCGTCGACCTTGCCCACATCTCGCGCGCGCCCGCCCAGTTCCACGAGGCCGATCTCGAGACGCTGAATGCGCGGCTCCTGCACGGCATGCCGTGGGACGAGGCGCGGCCACGGCTCGAGGCGCTCGGGATCGGCGGCGGGGAGCCGTTCTGGCTCGCGGTGCGGGGCAACCTCGCGCGTTTCGACGACGTGCGGCTTTGGTGGGGGATCGTGGAAGGTCCGGTGGAGCCGGTGATCCAGGATTCTGCCCTCGCGGCCGCGGCCGCCGGGCTCCTGCCGGAGCCGCCCTGGTCGACGGAAACCTGGCGCGACTGGACGGGAGAGGTTCGGGCCAGGACCGGCCAGAAGGGGAGGACGCTTTTCCAGCCCCTCCGCCTCGCCCTGACCGGGCTCGATCACGGCCCGGAACTCGCAAGCCTGCTGCCGCTGATCGGGCCGGAGCGCGCCAGGCGGCGGTTGTCCGGAGAGACGGCCTGACGAGGTGCTGCTGGGGGTCGGTAGGTGCTTCGACGCTCGCCCCGCGAAGCGCGGCCTCGAAGGACGCACCACGTGTCGGAACCAGAGGCGTCGGGCAGGTTGGGTAATGGCTTTCACATCCCGTTCCGATCCCCACATAGCTCCAGGGTTCGAAGTTGGATGATGTGATGATGCGCTACCTGATCGCGGCGGTTTTGGTTCTGGGTGTGCTCTCTCCGGCGCAGGCGGAGGATCCCGATCCGATCTTCAAGAAATCCACCGTCTGGCGGCCCCTCACGCCGAACGACAAGCTCGCCGTCTACGGCGTCGACGACCCGCTCGTGTCGGGGGTCGCCTGCCATTACACCGTGCCGGAAAAGGGCGGGATCAAGGGCGGCCTCGGCCTCGCCGAGGAGGTCTCCGACATCTCGCTGTCCTGCCAGCAGGTCGGACCCATCAAGTTCAAGGCGAAATTCGATCAGGGCGAGGTGATGATCAAGGAGCGCCGCTCGCTCCTGTTCAAGTCGATGCAGATCGTGCGGGGCTGCGACGTGAAGCGCAACGTGCTCGTCTACCTCGTCTATTCGGACCGGGTGATCGAGGGTTCGCCCAAGAACTCGACCTCGAGCGTGCCGATCATGCCGTGGGCGCCGGAGACCGCGGCACCGCGCTGTTCCGAATGGGTCGGCGGCTGAGGATCAGTTCGAGCAGGTGACCGAGATCGGCCGCGTCGAACCCGGCGCGATCGATCCGGTGACGTCGACGTCGGCGGGGCCGAACGAGGACGAGCGCGCAAAGCCCTGCGCCTCGCACCAGGCATCGGCCACGACCTGGCCGCAACCCGACTGCACGCAGTCGGCGATGCCGTAGCCGTCATTCGACGGGACGACGAACGTCGACACGGTCGCCGCCTGGGTTGTCTCGGTCGAGATGGCGGTGAAGGACAGGGTTCCGACCACGATCGCCGCGGCACATCCAAGAACGGCGAGCTTGCGTCGCATCATGACCAATTCCTGAACCCGATCCCAGAATGTGGCGGAGTGTCGGTGCCACGCCTCAACAAAGCCTTAAACCGGCGAGCCTTCGCCATGTTTCACGGTCGCGCGCATTTGTTGCGTCGGACCTTCAAGGCGAGCGCGTCTTGACGGATTCGAGGGGGTGGGGCAATCGCCGATGCGCCCGCTGGCCAAGTTGGTCCAGGGGTGTGGCCAGCTTGCATCCCGTCGCCGGTACGCCCACCCGCCTGCCGTGAGGATTTGAAATGGCGCCCGGCCTGCGGCTCACGAACACGCTGACCAAGCGCAAGGAGCCCTTCGCCCCGATCGATCCGGCGAATGTGCGGATGTATGTCTGCGGGCCGACGGTCTACGACTTCGCCCATATCGGCAACGCCCGGCCGGTGATCGTCTTCGACCTCCTGTTCCGGCTCCTCCGTCACCTCTACGGCGAGGCGCACGTCACCTATGTCCGCAACATCACGGACGTGGACGACAAGATCAACGCGCGCGCCGCCCGCGACTTCCCCGGCATGCCGCTGAACGAGGCCATCCGGCGCGTCACGACCGAAACCGAGCGCCAGTTCCACGAGGACATCGCCGCCCTCGGCGTCTTGATGCCGGACGACGTCAACCTTCCGGGCCGGCGCGTCGCCATGATCGAGCCGCGCGCGACCGAGCATATCGACGAGATGCGCCGCCTCATCGACCGGCTGGTCGAGGCGGGTCACGCCTATGCGGCCGAGGGGCATGTCCTCTTCAACGTGCCGTCGATGCCGGATTACGGCTCGCTCTCGCGCCGGCCGCTCGACGAGATGGAGGCCGGCGCGCGGGTCGACGTCGCGCCCTACAAGCGATCGCCGCTCGATTTCGTTCTCTGGAAACCGTCGAAGCCCGGCGAGCCGTCCTGGCCGTCCCCGGCCGGGATCGAGGCGCCGGGGCGGCCGGGCTGGCATATCGAATGCTCGGCCATGTCGTGGAAGCATCTGGGCGAGACCTTCGACATCCATGCCGGCGGCCTCGACCTGATCTTCCCGCACCACGAGAACGAGATCGCGCAGTCGCGCTGCTGCTTCGGCACACCGGTGATGGCGCATACCTGGCTGCATAACGGCTTCCTGCAGGTCGAGGGCGAGAAGATGTCGAAGTCGCTCGGCAACTTCGTCACGATCCGGGATGCCCTGA